>JANOWX010000385.1:0-25019 GCA_031418175.1 Acidobacteriota bacterium
GTCCCGGCGACCGGCATCACGCTGGTGAGCAACGGCATCCTGACAGCCCTCGCGCCGCCGCACGCCGCCGGCGCGGTGAACGTGCGCATCAGCAATCGCAACGGCGCGCTCAGTCTGGCCAATGGCTACACCTATTTCAGCACGGGCGGCGCGGCGGTGCAGCCGGAGATCATGGGGCTCTATCCAGATTTCGGTTCGTTGCGCGGCGGCACGGTCGTGACGATCCTGGGCAAGAACCTGACGCCTGAAACACGGGTCAATTTCGACACGCGCGCAGCGGCGGTCACCTTCGTCAATTCAACAACACTGCGCGCAATCTCGCCTGCTGCCGCGACGGCTGGACGCGCGGATGTGCTGGTGCTGGCTGGCGCGCTTTCGCATAACCGTTTCGGCGGATTCAACTACATCAATCCGACGCCGCCTAGTGTTGACGTGCTGACGCCCGATGGCGGTGAAGCCGTCTTCGTTGGCAGTATCGTCAGCGTTCGTTGGAATTCATCGGATAATCAGGCGCTCGCCAAACATCGCCTTTCGCTCTTCCGGCCCGGCACACTGGGTCTGCAATTCGTCAGCGACATCGCCGCCGACTTGCCCGGCAGCGCGCGCATTTTCAATTGGACGATCCCCACGACTGTGGCCAATGGCGAGTACCGCCTGCGCGTGACGGCCACCGACAATGAAGGCGCCGAAACCGAAGCGTATTCGACCAGCGGCTTCACGGTGGGCCGCCGTTGGGAAACGCCGGGCCTCTCGCCCATCTTTGTTTATCGCAATGCGCTGGTGACTGACGGGCGCTACCTTTACACCATCGGCGGCAACATCCCCGGAACCGTCACCTCGGCGGTGCAACGGATTGATCCGCAACCGGCGACGCCGCTGGTAACGAATATGGCGCCCTTGCCGTCCGAGATGACCTTTACCCGCGCGGTTTATTTGCGCGGGAAGATTCACGTCTCGAATGCGGTTCAGTTGGTCGGCGGCGCGTTGACCGATCAATTGGTATACGACATCGCCACCAACGTCTGGTCGCGCAAGACCGGCCCCGGCATCATCGGCAACACCGCTGTCGTGGCCGACGAAGCGCGGGGCATCTATTACCTGACCGGCGGCGGCGCGGGTACGGCCAGCGCGAGCACGGCGTTCAAATCATATGACCCGGCCACCGACCGCTGGACTGATCTACCGGCCATGGCGAATTTCCGCGATGGCCACGCGGCGGCGTTGATCGGGGGCAAGCTGTACGTGGCGGGCGGCCAAGCCCAGACAGGCGGCTTGCGCAGCGCCGAGGTCTATGACTTCGACACGCGGCAATGGTCGCCGCTATCCACGCTCAGCCGCAATCGCGCCTTTGCCACCAGTGCCGTCGGCACTGACGCAGCGGGTAATCCCTATTGGGTGTTGATCGGCGGCTTCGATGTCGAGACCGGCATCAATCTTGGCGCGGAGGTCTTCGATGTGCGGCGCAATCGTTGGCTGGTGTTGGACAATTCCTTCGCCCAACCGATCTTCGCCCGTTCGTATATGGGCGGCGCGACGCTCGGCAATTTCCTCTATGGCGTAGGCGGCGCCAACGTCAACGGCAATGCGCTGACGATCGTGCGCAACATTGACCGCTTGAACCTGGCGAGTTTTGCGCTCTCGGTTTTCGATCAAGCGCCGCCCGTGCTGGCCGCGCCTGAAACAGTGGTGGCCGTCGCCAATACCGAGGTGCGTTTCAACGTCAACGCCGAAGACCAAGGCTCCGGCATTCCGTTGACGATTGCGGCGGCGGGTTTGCCGCCGGGGGCTGAATTCAGCACGCTCGTCTCAACCAACAACAGCACGCGCGGCAGCTTCCGCTGGACACCGGCGGCCAGCGATGCGGGCCGCACCTTCACGCTGACGTTCACCGCCAGCGACGGGCAATTGAGCGACACGCGCACGGTCAATTTGCGCGTCGTGACGGCGCGTCCGCTGGCCGCCGTGAATGCCGCCGACTTCCGCAGCGGAGCGCTCGCGCCCGAATCCATTGCCTCAATCTTCGGCACTGAACTCGCCGTGCGCGCGGGCGTGGCGGTTGACTTGCCGTTGCCTTACGAGTTGGAAGGTACGACGGTGACGGTCAATGGCTTGCGTGCGCCGCTGTTTTTCGTCTCGCCGGCACAGCTCAATTTCGCCGTACCGGCGTCCTTGTCGCCCGGCCCGGCGACGATCATCGTCAGCACGGCGGCGGGCAGTTATTCAGCAGGCACGGTGCAGATTGCGCCGTCGGTGCCCGCGCTTTTCACGCGCGACCAAACGGGACGCGGCGAAGCCTTTGCGCAGGCCACGGATGGCGTGCGCTTTCAAACGCCGCCCTTCGATGTCGTGGTCAATGGCCGCCCGAACGTGCTGGTGCTGTATGGCACCGGCTTCAGGCGCGCGCTGGCGGCCAATCCCAGCGACGATGACGGTGTCGCCGAAGCCGTCACCGCCACCATTGACGGGTGGCCGGCGCGCGTGCTCTTTGCCGGGGCGCAAGGCGGTTTCGTGGGTCTGGATCAAATCAACGTCGAGTTCCCCGCCGGCCTGGCTGGTAGCGGACGCCGTTATGTGGACGTGGTACTCTCGGTCAATGGCGCAAACACCAATCGCGTGCTGATTGAAATCCGCTAAATCGAACCACACAACATTGGGACAGTGCCCTCCCCGGTGCGGCGCGCGTCTCGCGGGCAGCGTGGCTACGGACGGACAAATACCAGCGGGTTTCCTTTCAGCATTTGTCCGTCTGCGGCCACGCTGCCCGCGAGACGCGCGCCGCACCGGGTGTACCAATCTCGTGTGGTCTGATTTAGCTTGAGGGAGAGAGGGAGACTTGGAGAATTACGGAGAAAACAGTGAGACAGGCAGCTTGGGGAAACGGCCACGCACCGGCCCACTCTCGCAACCTGCCCATCCAACACTCTCCCCCTCTCTCGACCTCCCCGCCCCGCTGGCAACACTGCCGCTGATCGCGCCGCTGTTGCAGCATTGGCGGACTATAGTGCTGGAGGTTTACACCCGTATATTCGAGGACGAAGTCTTTAGCCGTGCCGCGCAACTGGCCTATTACTGGCTCTTCTCGATCTTTCCTATGCTGATCTTCCTGACGGCGCTGCTGGCCTATCTGCCGATGCCGCGTTTCTTTGAGCGCCTGTTCGACTATTTGCAAAACATCCTGCCGCCCGACGCCTTCTCGCTGGTGAATACGACCTTTCAACAAATCACCAGCCAACCGCGCGGCGGCTTGCTCAGCTTTGGCATCCTCGTTTCGATCTGGGCTTCGGCCAATGGCATGGAAGCGATCATCACGGCGCTCAACACCGCCTATGACGTAGAAAATCGCCGGGCCTGGTGGCACGAACGCTTGCTGGCAATGCAATTGACGCTCGGGTTGGCGCTGTTTGTCTTCACCGCTTTGGGTTTGCTCTTCTTCGGCGAAAGCATTGGCGAACGCGTCGCGCAGTTTTACGGCTACGGCGAAACCTTCCGGACGTTTTGGAATCTGGCGCGCTGGGCGGGCATCGTCGGTTTCATTTTGCTGGCGCTTGAACTGCTCTATTTCATCGCGCCGAATATCAACCAACGCTGGCGCGAGACCACGCCGGGCGCCTTGTTTGCATTGGGCGGCTGGTTGCTGGTCACGTTCGGCTTCAAGTTTTATGTGGTGCGCTTCGGCAATTACAACGCGACCTATGGCGCGCTGGGCGGTGTGATGGTGCTGATGCTGTGGTTGTATCTAACCGGCGTCGCCATCTTGCTGGGCGGCGAAATCAATTCGGTCATCGCGCAACTTAAACGGCAACTGGCCGCGCCAGATCAGGCTGGATAAGGCTGGCGGCTGAACTGTCCAACGGCGGCGCGGGTATGGTAAGTTGCCGCGCACACGAGGTGAATTATGAGTCCACAACCACAAGTCGCACATGCGGCAATCGAATATCCAGAAACGGATGGCAAACCTATGGCTGAAACTGATGTGCACGCCAAGTTAATGATTGAATTGCGCGCTGCGCTGGCTGACCATTTCCGCGCTGACCCAAAGGTTTACGTCTCTAGCAACCTGTTGCTTTATTACGAAGAGGGCAACCCGCGCAAATGTGTGGCGCCGGATGTTTTCGTCGTGCGCGGTGTGGGCAACCACGAACGGCGCGTTTACCTGCTCTGGCGCGAAGGACAAGCGCCCGCCGCCGTTTTTGAAATCTCTTCGCGCGGCACCTACAAAGAAGATTTGCAACGCAAATGGCTTCTCTATGCCCAACTCGGCGTGGCGGAGTATTACCTTTACGACCCCGAATATGATTATTTGAAAGGCGGGTTGATGGCCTACCGGCCTGGAGACGAAGGCGAATATGTCGAAGCACCTGTCAAGGGCGGCGTGATTCACAGTCCCGCGCTCGGCCTCGATGTGGTGGACACGGGCGACACACTGCGGCTGCGCGACCCGCAAACGGGCCAATTCCTGCCGACCCGCGCCGAACTGCAAGCCGCGCAGGAACAGGCCGAAGACCGGGCCGCACAGGCCGAAGACCGGGCCGCACAAGCCGAAGAGCGCGCGATTCGCCTCGCCGACAAGTTGCGCGAGTTAGGCGTTGACCCCGAACAAGTCTGAGCCCGGAGCAACCGAGCATCACAGTTATGACCAAGCAGTCCTTCTTCATTGCGGCAGCCATCCTCTTGCTTGCGTTTGGCCGGGCAACGATCCAATCACCCGTTGCCGCGCAAAACAAACCGCCAGACCAAAAACAAAAAGAAGACGAAACGACGCTCAAGCTCACGACCGAGTTGATCGAAGTCCGCGCCGTCATCACCGACAAAGCGAGCAAGCCAATCAGCGGCCTGACCAAAGACGATTTTGAATTGCTGGAAAACGACAAACCGCAAGAGATCAGCTTCTTCACCTTCACCCGCGTGCCCGGCCAAGCTGAAAGCCTTGCCGGCACCGGTAACGCAGCTTCGCCTTCAGTTGCAGTAGCCAATGCCGCCGCCGCCAAACCGGCGCGCAGCATTGTGCTCTTCGCCGACAACGCGCACATCGCGGCGGGCAACCTGCTGTTTCTGAAACAGTCCCTGCGCGGCTTCATTGACGACAAACTCGGCGCGCAGGATTTGACCGCGCTGATTACCAGTTTCGGCACGCTCGGCCTGGGCGAACAGTTCACGCGCGACCGCCGCTTGCTGCGCTACGCCGCCGAACGGCTGAGCATTGGGCCCGGCGAACGCGCTTCGCTGTTCACGCCCTACCTGGCCGGGCTGGTGGATCGCGACGATCAGTCTGGCTTGAATGAAGCCTTTCGTTTGTTACGCGAAGAAGACGGCGTGATCGAAACCGACCGCCGCATCCTGACGCAACTCGCCAAAGCGCGCGCCCGCGAAGTGCTGGGCATTGCCGAGTATCGCAGCCGCGCGACGTTGTTGACCTTGCGTGCGGTGATTGACCGCCTGGCCCGGATGCCGGGCCAGCGGCTGTTGGTGATCTTTTCCGACGGCTTCACCCTGCTCGACAGCACGGGCCGGGTGGACAGCGCTGAATTGCAAAACGTCACCAGCCGCGCCACGCGTTCAGGTGTGGTGATCTATACGATTGATTCGAATGGCCTGACGGGCCCGCCCGGCATGAGCGCCGTCTACCGCACGCAACCCGACTTCAGCATCGCTTCCGCAGGCGAATACGATTTGCAGGACGGCCTGAACGCGCTAGCGGCAGATACGGGCGGCAAGTTCTTCCGCAATACGAATGACCTGATGGGCGCGGCCAAACAGGCGTTGGATGATAACGAGGTCTATTACACGCTGGCTTATTACCCGGCGGAAGAAGGCAACGCGAACAAGTTTCGCAAGCTCGCCATCCGCGTCAAAGGCCATCCCGAATACCGCATCCGCACGCAAAAAGGCTATCTGCCCAGCGCGCTCGCCCGCAACAAAACCGAGGCCGCCAAGACGCCCGAACAGCGCCTGGTACAGCGCATGATCGAACCGCTGTCTGTCGCGGAACTGGGCGTCGTCGCCACTGCCGACGATGTCGAAATCCAGGCTGACACCTCCCAGGTCACACTCAAGGTCACCGTGGACGGCGCGGCTATCACTACGCAGCCGGAAGCGAACGGCGTGCAAAGGATGGAACTCAAGATCGTCACGATGGCCTTCGATAAAACAGGCAAGCTTGAGTTTAGTCAGAGCCAAACGGTCACTGGCAATTTGCGGCCCGCCAATTACGAACGCATGCGCGTGGGCGGCTTTCATTACTACAAACGGCTGGCCTTGAAACCCGGCTTCTATCAAATTCGCGTCGGTGTCTTCGAACCCAAAACCGAACGCACAGGCACCGCCAATGCCCTGGTGCAAGTGCCTGACCTGAAGAGCAAGAAACTCACCCTCAGCAGCCTGCAGCTTTCGGTTGCCCCGCCAGCGCAAACCGCCGCCGCTGCAAATCCAGCCAAAGACGACGGCAAGCTCACGCCGCCCCACGACAAAGTGGTGCAAGGCATTCGCTTTTTCCAGCGCCAACAGCCGTTCCTTTACTTCGTGCGTCTTTACCAAAACGCCGCCCAAACCACGCCACCTGACGAACTGGAAATGCAAACCGAAGTCTGGCAAAACGACAAAGCTGTGAGTAAAAGCGAATGGATTCCCATCACCGGCCGCATTCAGGAACGCGATGCCAAGGGCCTGACCCTCGCCGGACAATTGACGTTGCTGGGCTTTCAGGACGGCATCTATGAGCTGCGCTTCAACGTGCGGGTGAAAGGCAAGAAAAGCGGGGCGCAGCGCGTGGCGGTGTTCGGCGTTGAGGGTTGAACGATACAGGCGGCAACAGGTGGGCACGTTTGGCAGCGGAATCAAGACAAAGGAATGCCTTCGATTGACTGGAACGATGATTCCTTTGCCGTGATTCCTTTGCCTGCTGGGCGATGAAGCTTGTCCTTTCAATCGAAGCTTTCCCGCTCACCTAAAAACCGCCACTGCCCCTCCGGCAAATTGCCCAGGCGCAGGTTGCCGATGCGCACGCGCTTCAACCCCAGCACACGCAAGCCGACCAATTCACACATGCGCCGAATCTGGCGTTTGCGGCCTTCGGTCAGCACGAACCGCAACTGCTCGCTGTTGAGCACATCTATCTTGGCCGGTTTGAGCGGCTTGTCATCCAGCACCAAGCCATGCCGCAACAGTTTCAGTCGCGCTTCATCCAGATAGCCGCCGCCCACGCGCACGATGTATTCCTTTTCCAGCTTGCCTTCGTAGCCAATGACCAGCTTGGCAATACGGCCATCCTGGGTGAACAGCAACAGCCCCTGCGAATCAATGTCCAAGCGGCCCGCCACGGCCAGACCGCGCATGTGTTCCGGCTTGAGCATTGGCCCCGCGCCGAATTGATTGGCCGCCGTGAGCAGCGTGATCGCCGGCGTGTAACCTGATTCGGCTTGGGCGGAGACAATGCCGATGGGTTTATTCAGCAGGATCGTGACGAGTTGGCGTTGTTGCTGAACGGCGCGCGCGGCCAATTCGATGCGCACATCGGGGGCGACCTTGGTGCCGAGTTGGCTGACGACAATGCCGTCAACTTTGACCAAGCCCTGTTCGATATAAACGTCGGCTTCGCGGCGCGAACAGAGGCCGCGTTGGGCCATGAGTTTTGAGAGACGCAGGGGTTCTTGGATCATCGCAGAAATTCTTTGCTCGGTGCTGACAGCCTCGGTGCCGACAACAGGGCTAAGTGGACTTGATCTCTTCCGGGCTGGCTCCGATGGATAACGAGACTTTGCGCCACTCATCCGCCGCCAGCCGCCGCATCAATTCATCCCATATGAGATCGTTCTTCTCTTTCATGCTCTGGCCGGCAAATTTGCGGCTGAAGATGACCAGATGAATACTGTCCTCTGGGCCATCCGACACATCCACGGCATCGTCAGGGTCGCTGAAATAGCCGCGTTTGAGCGTCTCATAGACTTTGTGTTTAAGTTGGTTGTCTGCCATAAAGACTTCATTCGCCCGCCACCGTGGCAAGCTCCGCTTTGATTTCGGCCAGTTGTTTCTTCAACACGGCGAAATGCTGAATCGCGCTACGCCCGACCTTACGATCCGCCGCGCCCGCCATACGCGAGAGGCTGTTGAGTTGGTCAATCAGCATCGGCTGCGGATAAGCGCCGCCCGCCGTGACCAAGCGCGCGCGCAATGCTTGCAGCCGCTTCACCGTCTCGGCGTCTTTGCTCTGGCGCATAGCCTCATCCAGCTTTTGCGCTGTCTTGCGGGCGTCGCTCGTTGTATCGCGCACATTCACCAGCAAGTTGAACTGCTCGCGCAGATCGAACACCGACACGCCATCCTTTGCCAAACGCGGATCGAGTTCGACGGTCAACGGCTGCGTCTTGGTCCAGTCGTCCGCCGACAACCGCAGCGTGAATTTGCCCGGCACGACGAGCGGCCCGCCCCCATCAACGCGCAAATCCCAAACCCAGCGGTTCAACCCCGCCCGCTTCGGCAAGGGCCGCGCCGCGAAGCCGCCGAAACCAGGGCCACGCATCTCGTCATCACCGCCAATGGCCGTGGGGCGCTCAGCCTGCGCCGGAGCCGCTGCGTTGCTCGAAGCTGTGCGAATGACTTTGCCGAGCGCGTTCAGCACTTCCAGTTTCAATTCCCCAGTGGGCACGTCAGCCAAGACATAATCAATCTGTGCGCCCGGCGGCGGATATTCCGGCGCGGCGGCAGAACGCGCGCCCCCACCCGCATAGCGCGTCCGATAGCCAGTGCGCGGCGCAAGCAATTGCGTCGCCACTGTGTCGCCCACCTGATGCAGCGGCGAGACGTTGTCCAAAATCCAAAACGCGCGCCCCATCGTCGAGAGCACCAAATCTTTGCGATGGACGCGAATGTCCGTCACCGGCGTCACCGGCAGGTTGAGTTGAAACGCTTGCCATTGCTTGCCGCCATCAAACGAGATGAACATGCCGAACTCGGTGCCCGCATAAAGCAAGCCTTCGCGGTCAGGGTCTTCGCGCACGACGCGCGTGGGGTAATCCGCCGGGATGCCATTCTTGCCATCAGTCAGCCGCGTCCACGTCGCGCCGTAATCGTTGGTCGCGTAAATGTACGGCTGCCAATCGTCGAGCAGATAGCGATAGATCGCGATGTAGGCCGCGCCCCGCCGATGCGGCGAAGGTTCGATGTTTTGCACGCGCCCGCCCGGCGGCAGGTCTTTGGGCGTGACGCGCTTCCAGGTTTTGCCGTTGTCGCGCGAGACGCTGACCGGCCCGTCGTTCGCGCCCGCCCAGAGCACGCCCGCTTCCAGCGTGGATTCACGGAAGGCGTAGATCGTCGAGTAAACCTCTTCGCCCGTGATGTCGCGCGTGATCGGTTCGCCGCTGATGACCTGTTTGTCCGGCTCAAACGCCGTCAGGTCGGGGCTGATGACTTGCCAGGTCACGCCCTCGTCAAGCGAACGATGCACCACGTGCGAGCAGTGATAGAGCACGCGCGGATTGTGCGGCGAAATCTCCATCGGCGAAACACGTTGAAAACGATTGAGGATGTCTTTGGGGTTGTGGCCGTAGCGGTTTTGCGGATGCACCCAATAACTGGCCGTCTGCCCGGTGGCGAAGTTGGTGCGATAGAACTCGCCCTTGCACACGCCGTAAACGATTTGCGGATTGAGCGGACTCGGCATAATCGGCCCCGTCTCGCAGCCCGGCCCCGTCCGCCACAATTGCATCGGATCGTCGGCGCGCTCCATCGTCGGCGGCAGGCTGGGCACGATCAGCGTGCTGTTGTCCTGCTGCGCGCCGTAAACGCGGTAAGGGAATTGATTGTCCACCGCGACCTGATAAATCTCCGCCGTCGGCTGGTTGTAGATACTTGACCACGAACGCCCGCCGTTGAGCGTCACATTCGCGCCGCCATCATTCGATTGGATGAAGATGTCAGGGTTATCGGGATTGATCCACATCCCTTGATTGTCGCCGTGCGGCGTCGGCATTGGGCGAAAGCTCTTGCCGCCATCGGTGGATTTGTGGAAGCCCAGATTGTTGACGTAAACCACGTCGGCGTTCTTCGGGTCGGCGTCAATGTAGGTGTAGTAAAACGGGCGCGAAATCAGCGACGCCTGTTTGTTCATCAGCGCCCACGTTGCGCCCGCATCGTCCGAACGATAAACGCCGCCCGCGCCATCAGAGGCTTCCATCACCACGTAAACCCGTTTTGGATCAGACGCACTGACACTGAGGCCGACTTTGCCGATCAATCCCTTCGGCAAGCCCGCGTCCAAATGCTTCCACGTCTCGCCGCCGTCGGTGCTTTTATAAATGCCGCACTCACTCGCTGGCCCGCCGCTGATGATCGTCCACGGCTTGCGCACGGCTTGCCACGCGCCCGCATACAACTCATTCGGATTCGCCGGATTCATTGCCAGCGAAACCACGCCCGTGCGGTCGTTGATAAACAGCACCTTGCGCCATGTCTTCCCGCCATCCGTCGTTTTGAAGACGCCACGCTCGGCATTCGCGCCGAAGGGCTGGCCCAGCGCGGCCACAAAGGCCACGTTGGCATCGCGCGGATCAACCTCAACTGCGCCGATTTGCCCAACTTCGCGCAGGCCCACGTGCGCCCACGTCTTGCCCGCGTCGCTGGATTTATAAACGCCGCGTCCCTGAATCACATTGCTGCGAATCGCCGCGCTGCCCGTGCCGGCGTAGACCACATTCGCATCGGACTCGGCCACCCCAAGCGCGCCAATCGAACCCGTCGCAAAAAAGCCATCCGACACGTTGGCCCAACTGCCGCCCGCATCGGTCGTCTTCCACACGCCGCCGCCGGTCGCGCCCAGATAAAACGTATGCGGCTGTTTGCGCACGCCCGCCAGCGCCGTCACGCGCCCGCCGCGCGCGGGGCCGATGGAGCGGTAGCGCAATGCGCTGAACAATTGCGGATCAACGGGCGCTTTGACGGCGCGCGCTTGCGAGGCGCGCCAGACGGGCAGCGCCAGCAACAAACTCAACACACAAACGCCGAGCAATAAGTTGCGGAATGAAATGGGCATACGGGAATCTCCTTGAAATATGTAGAGCGGCCGACAGTCCGCTGTAGGTCAAGCAATCAGTTCGTGAATCACATTCCCGGCCACATCGGTCAGCCGAAAATCGCGCCCGCTATACTGGTAAGTGAGCCGCGTGTGGTCAATGCCCAGCAGGTGCAAAATCGTCGCGTGCATATCGTGCACGTGCACCGGCTTGTCTACGACCTTGAAGCCGAAATCATCGGTCGCGCCGTAGATCGTCCCGCCTTTGACGCCGCCGCCCGCCAGCCACATCGTGAAGGCGTGCGGATTGTGATCGCGGCCATTTTGAATCCCGCCACCGCCGCCCACCTCGACCACGGGCGTACGCCCGAATTCGGAACCGCAAACCACCAGCGTGTCGTCAAACAGGCCGCGTGCTTTCAGGTCTTTGATGACGGCGGCGAACGGTTGATCAGAGTCTTTGGCGTTCTTGCGGTGCTGCTGAATATCGCCGTGCGCGTCCCAGGGATCGCCTTTGCCGTAATAGACCTGCACCATCCGCACGCCGCGTGCGACCAGCCGCACCGCCAGCAAACAACCGCGCGCCGTGCTGCCGGGGCCGTAAAGCTTCAAGGTCGCGGGCGTTTCCTGGCGCAGGTCGAAGACCTCCGGCGCTTCGGTCTGCATGCGGTAGGCCGTTTCCATGGATTGAATCGTGGCCTCGATTTGCGGATCGTTGGTTTTCTCGCGCTCCATTTGCATGCGGTTGAGCCGCGTCAGCAGATCGAGTTCGCGGCGCTGTTCGGGCAGCGCGAATTTTTTGTTATTGATGTAGGAAACCAGCTTTTGCGGATCGAAGGTCGGTTCCACCAACAACTCCGCCGTCTGTTTATCGCCCGGCTTGTCGGCGATAAACGTGCCCTGATGAATGGCGGGCAGGAAGGCGTTGTTCCAAAGCGGCGGCCCCACCGTCGTCGGCATATCGGGACACAGCACGACAAAGCCCGGCAGATTTTTATTCTCAACGCCCAGCCCGTAGGTCAGCCACGCGCCCAGCGACGGACGCCCCACCTGACTGAAGCCCGTATTCATCATCAGCATCGAGGGCTCGTGATTCGGAATGTCGGTGTGCACCGAACGCACCCAACAAATGCTGTCCGCCAATTCGCCGACGTTGGGAAACAGTTCGCTCACGTCCATCCCGCATTGGCCGTACTTTTTGAACGTGAACGGCGAGCGCAACAGCGCGCCAGTCTTGCGCTCCGTTGCAATCGTGCCGCCGGGCAGCGGCTGGCCGTGAAACTTGTCGAGCAGCGGCTTGGGATCGAAGCTGTCCACCTGCGAAAGCCCGCCGTTCATATACAAAAAGATCACGTGTTTGGCGCGCGCGGCGTGATGCAGGCCGCCTTTGGGCCACTTGCCCTTGGCTTGCTCAGAGGTTTGCGCGGGAGCGACAGCCTGTGCGCGCGCCAGCGATTCGCCGATCATTCCGGCGAAGGCCAGCATGCCGAAGCCGCCGCCCATTTGGCAGAGTGCCTCGCGTCGTGTGATTGATCTAGGTGTCATCATATTTTCCTCGGCTCGTCAGACGAGGCGGCATGAACCCACCTGACGAAGGCTTTGTTGTGTGATTGCGCCAGGCGCGCTAAAGTTGGCGCGTGGATGACGAAGCGAAAATGGTGGCTTTGGTGCGAGCGGCTGCCGCGCAGCGGGTACTGTTTTTGCCCCACGCGATTCGGCAGATGTCGCGCCCAGAGCGACTGATTACCACCTCGGAAATCCGGCAGGTCATTCACGCCGGCGAAGTGCTTGAAGATTACCCTGAAGATGTGCGCGGCCACAGTTGTTTGATGCTCGGGTTTGGCGCTGGTCAGCCTCCCCTTCACATTGTGTGTGCGCCGAAAGACGAATACTTGGTGCTCATCACGGCCTACCTGCCCGCCGCGGAGGATTGGTCGGATGATTTTCGCGTAAGGATTTAAGTTATGAAGTGTATGCATTGCCAGGGCAAAATGGAGCGCGCTGTCGCGCCATTTCACGTTGACCGTAACGGTTATCATCTGGTGTTAGATAAAGTGCCCGCGTTTGTTTGTCGGCAATGCGGCGAAGTTTATTTTGCCGAAGCCGAAGTTGATTCGATTCAAGCCGCGATCGCAGCCGTTGATTTACAGGTTGAAAAAATCGCCTTGGCCGCTTAGCCCGCTTCGATCCCATTGCTCAGTTGATAAATATGAACTCCGTCGAACTGAGCAGAACCTTCATGTACCGTCCCCAATGCGTCACCGGCAACATCGGTTTCTTGTCATCCGGTTTGGGTGCTGCGCCCGGCACGACGCCTGCCATCATCGCACTTGGGCCGCTCGGCTCCATGCCCATCATCATTTCCGGCATCAACGGCGCGATGACGGACGGCTCTTTGGGCTTGTCCGGCATGTCTTTTTTCTCGGCGTCTTTCTTTTTCTCGGCTTCGGCCTTTTCCTTTTCCTGCTTCTTCTCTTCTTCGGCTTTCTTGCGCTCTTCGTATTCCTTCAGCGGTTCACTGCGCACGTAATCGAGGCCGAGCTTGATTTCTTCGGGGGTGGCGGCGCGGCCAAAGATGAGGCGATAGGCTTTTTGGATGCGCGCTTCGCGGCTTGGTTCGGCTTCGATCTTGCGCGCCAGCAATTCGGCCTGTTGCTGGACGAAATCGCTGTTCATAAAAAACAAGCGTTGCAACGGCACGTTCGTCGCGTAGCGTTGTTCGGCGGAGATGTTCGGACTCGGAAAATCGAAGAGTTGCAGATAATCATCCAGCTTGTAGCGGCTGACTTTGCCGTACAACGTGCGCCGCGTGGCTGGCGGCGTCAGCGTTTCGGACGGCCCGCCCATTTTCTTTTCGAGCGCGCCGGACGCGGCCAGCAGCGCATCGCGGATTTGCTCGGCATCCATGCGCCGCCGGTTCGCGCGCCAGTACAGGCGATTCGCGGTGTCCTTGTCGTGATTCGCTTGAATGTGTT
Organism: Acidobacteriota bacterium; assembly: GCA_031418175.1. Lineage (GTDB taxonomy): Bacteria > Acidobacteriota > Blastocatellia > RBC074 > RBC074 > JACPYM01. The sequence goes on from JANOWX010000385.1 coordinate 13,978, forward strand.
CGTTGCTGAGTTGATAGACGGAACTCAGCATGATTTCGCGGTGCAGCTTCTTGATGGACAGGCCGTTTTTCATGAAGAAATCGGCGAGGTATTCGAGCAGTTCGGGATGCACGGGGCGTTCGCCGTTGAAGCCGAAATTGCTGGGCGTGTCCACGATGCCGGTACCGAAATGCCCTTTCCAAATGCGATTCACCATCACGCGCAGCGCCAGCGGTTGCCGCAGGATTTCGTTCGCCAGTTCCAGCCGTCCGCTGCCTTTGCTGAAACACGTGCGGTCGTCTTTCGACAGCACCGACAGGAACCCGCGCGGCACCACTTCGCCCAGATTCGTCGGGCTGCCGCGCAAACTGACGGGCAGGTCTACGGGCTTCTCTTGATCGGCGACGCCGTGCACGTAGGGATATTGCGCGGGCATTGATTTCCTGAAGTTCTCGATGTCTTCGCGCAAGGCGACTAAATATGCGCGGCGTTCGGCGCTCAACTGCCGCTCCAATCCCCAGCCGGTGAAATTCAACAAGCCCGGCCGGAACCGGCGGCCCGCGCCCGGCAAATCCGGTTCATCCAGGTCCATCACAAACACATCCATCCAGAGATTGGTGCGCTCCACGGGCAACGCTTTGGTTTCGACGCCGCAGCTTGGACAGAAATCGTCATTCGTCACAAATTCGTTCGGTTTGAAGAGCGCTTCTTTCTTCTTCGTGGTGGGGTTGGCTTTGGCGAGGATGATTTCGTTTTCTTCATTCAAGGTTTTGCGTTCGGCCAGCACATCCAGCAGCAGCGTTTGAAAGTCGTCGGCCAGCTTTTTCGCCTGCGCGGCCGTGCCGCCTTTTGCCGTCTTATCCTGCATGAGGGCCTGCCAGTCTTTCAAGTATGGATAGTGACGCGGAGGCCGTTCCAGAAAGCGCAGCCAGCGTTGCATCAATTCGTAATCGAGCTTGTTGCGTTCGATGGCGTCATTGAGGTCTGTCTTGGGTTCGCCCTTCACGCTCCAAACGGCTTGCATGTATTTCGAGGCTTGCAGCACCAGGCTTTGCGACAGTTGTTTGCCCTCGGTCTGCATGAACTCGCCCATCATTTTCTGTTTGTTCTTCAGCTTCTTTTCGAGCGCGGTGTATTCGTCTACGACGCTGTTTGGAACCTGCGGATATTCCTTGTAGGTCATGCTGGCAAAGACGCCGGCCAACGCGTAATAGTCTTTGGTCGGGATCGGATCGTATTTGTGATCGTGGCAGCGCGCGCAGCCGACGGTCAGCCCCAAAAAGCCGCGACTGACCACATCAATGCGGTCGTGCCGCTCGTCGGCGCGCGTGACTTCGACCGCGCCGTTGTCGTAATACCACGGCCCTTGGCCTAGAAAGCCGAGCGCGGGCAGCGTCCGCACGCGCGTCTTTTCATCCATCAAATCACCCGCCAGTTGCGCGCGCACAAACTGATCGTAAGGCAAATCGTCGTTGAACGCCTTGACCACCCAATCGCGATACAGATACGCGTGCGGATAGGGCGCAAACCCGCGCCCCATCGGGTCTAGGCTGCGATAGTCGTCTTCGCCATAGCGCGCCACATCGAGCCAGAGCCGGCCCCAGCGTTCGCCGTATTGCGGCGCGGCGAGCAGGCGCTCTACGACTTTGGCAAACGCGTCTGTTGCTTTGTCTTTCTCAAACGCCTCGATCTCTTCGGCGGTCGGCGGCAGGCCCGTCAAATCAAGCGTTGCGCGTCGGATCAACGTGCGCCGATCTGCCGCGGCAACGGGCGCGAGACCTTCTTTTTCCAACCGCGCGAGAATGAAACGGTCAATGTCGGTCTTTGGCCAGCGGCTGTCTTTCAGGGCAGGCGCGGCGGTTGGATGCAACGGCTGAAACGACCAGAAAGCCCGCCGTGCGGGATCAATCTTAAGTTCACCTTTCGCCACCGGCATGGGTTTGCTGGCAGGCCACACCGCGCCCGCGCGCACCCATTCGGCAATCGCATCAATTTGCGCTTGGGGCAGCTTGCCGCCCTTCGGCATTTTCAATTCGCCCGATTGACGCAGGGCAAGCACCAACAGGCTTTTGTCCGGTTCGCCCGGCACGATGGCCGAGCCGGATTTGCCGCCGCGCAACATGGCTTCGCGCGAATCCAACCGCAACCCACCCAAGGCTGAATCGGTGTGACAGGAATAACATTCGGTGGCGAGAATGGGCCGAACCTTGGTCTCAAAGAAGTCCTCACCATTTTGAGGCCCTTTTTGCGATTGGTTTTGGGGAAGCGCCGTCCAGGCCGTCATTCCCAAAAGCGCGAGACCGAGCAAGAGGCGCTGACATTTCACTTTCATTGTGTCGCTCCGATGAATTTGAAACTGCAGGGACGCAAGTGGTTTTCTCACTGGCTTTTCACTGACGGGGCAAGGCTATCATTGACCAATCGCAGGAGCAATGCGAGGATGCGCGCCATGCTACGAATACTCTTCATCCTGCCGCTGCTCCTGTCATTCCAGACGCAAACATCACCGCCTGCGCAAACACCGGCGACGCAGACGCCCAAACCCAGGCCGACGCCTTCGCCCAAGCCCGGCGTGAAAACGCCCGACGTGCGCATCCCGATCACCGCGCTCAAGCCGGAAGCCGTGTTTGAAGTGCCGGGCGCGCCCGATTGGCTGGCGCTTGATGAATCCGTCTGGGTTTCTAATTACCCCAAAAACACCGTGGCGCGGCTCGACCCGAAAGACAACAAGGTGCTCGCCATGATTCCCGTCGGCAACAAACCATGCTCCGGTTTGGCGATTGGTTTCGGCAGCGTGTGGGTACCGCTGTGCGGCGATCAGGCGCTGGCGCGTGTTGATCTCAAGGAAGGCAAAGTCACTGCCACGATCCCGCTTGGGATCGCCAGTTCAGAAGGCGGCTTGGCCGCTGGCGCAGGCAGCATCTGGCTCGTCACGGACAAGAAAGGCACGCTGGCGCGGCTTGATCCCGCGACGAATAAAGTCGTCGCCGAAATCCAAGTGCCGCCTGGCTCATTCACTGTCGCCTTTGGCGAAGGCTCGATCTGGGTCACCGGCACCGAAACCAATGTGCTAACGCGCATCAATCCTGAGACGAACCTGATTGTCGAAACGATTCCGGTCGGCAAGGCCCCGCGCTTTTTCACCATCGGCGGCGGCTTCGTCTGGACGCTAAACCAGACCAACGGCGAGGTGTCGAAGGTTGATCCGAAGACCAACAAGGTCGTCGAAACCATCGAAGTCGGCGTGCCCGGCCCCGGCGGCGAGATCGCGTTTGGTGAAGGTTCGGTCTGGGTGACAGCTTTTGAATTTCCCATCTCGCGCATTGACCCGGCCACGAATAAAGTCGTGCAGCAGTTCGCGGGCGCGGGCGGCGATGCCATCCGCGTCGGCCTCGGTTCGGTGTGGCTCTCGAATATACGCGCCGGCAATGTGTGGCGCTTGGATCCGCGCCGCATCGCAGCCACCGTTGCACCATGATTCAACGGCTGAAAGAATGCTTTATGGCCTCTTGCGGCGCGCTTGTTTTTGTCCATCAAGCTGGCGCGGCACACGCTGCGGCCTGATTTGATTCGGCTGCAACACCCAGGGCAGCCGCGCCGGTTGCGCGTAAACCGTTTGCTTCAGCCTGGTCAAAGCGTTCGCCTGTTGCAGCCCCTTGAAATACCAAATCACCACGCCAGGCAAGCCCTTGGCGCGCGTCAGCTCAATCATCCGCACCAACTCATCCGCGCCGCCGTTGGTCACATCAATGCCCGGCACGAAGCGGTCGCGCGCCGGGATGACGTTCAATTGGCGGTTGAGTTCGGCTTCGTAATCCGCTGCCGTGGCGCGGTAAATCTGCACGTTGGTGAAATCGAGCGCCCCGGCGCGCATCCAGGCCGGATAGTCCTGCGCGAAGTTGACATAAGAAAATGGATAAACGACCGGCGCGTTCGACACCAGAAACTGGCGGCCCACCGCTTTGAGGCGCTGGTGCATGCGCACGACGAAGTCGTTGATTTTGTCCGCGCGCCAGCGCATCCATTGCGCGTTGTTGCCCGCGTCAGGCGGCGCGGCGCCGTTGTTTTCACGCTTAAACAACTCAATGGTGAAGTCGTCATAGCCGCAATCGAGTTGCGGGTAACGCGCGCGGTCGTACTGCACGCCGGCGACTTCGTAGTTGCGCAAGACTTCTTCCATCAACTGAATGACGAACTCCTGCACATCGGGCCGCGTCTGCGCCATCCAATAAAAATAACCGCCCGGCGCGGTGAAGCGCGTCTCGCCGTCTTTGGTTTTCGCCAGCCAATCGGGATGGCGTTCAAAGATCGGCCCGCGTCCGCCAGGGCCGGGAAAGTAACCTGTGTAACCGCCGACGAAGCCATACTCGAACCAGGGCATGACCGTGATGCCAAAGGCGCGCGCCTCTTCGATGGTTTCGGCCAACACGTCGCGCCCAACAAAACCGGGATCGAACTGAAGGCCGGTCTCGCGTTCAAAGACGCGGCTGTTCCAGAGCGGATAGCCGCGCGTCCAAACATCAACCAGCGCCAGATTCAAGTTGGCTTCGGCCATCTGTTGCATCGTCGCGCGAATCTCGGCGCGCGAGGTCAGCGAATCGCGCGCGATCCAGACGCCGCGCACCTCCGCGCTTTGCGCCAGCGCGAGGCTGCTCAAGCAAAAGAAACTGAAACATAGGAATGCTGCTTTCATCATTCAATCCTTCATCACTGACAGTGGCGGAAACCCGTGCTGGGCGCGGCCAATCGGCCCTTCGTGTTTGGCCGTCACCTTGTACAACTCAAAGCGCCCATCGCCCGCGAGCGCCGCGCAACGTTCACGCAACGCCTGCATCTCTTCATCACTCTGCGGGACAAAGCCGCGCGCAACGTTCAGGTTCTGTTGCAACGTGCGCTCTGACGGGATGCCGCTGACCACTGTCGCCACCGGCAAACTCATAGCATAGCGCAATGCTTCTGCCGCCGTCACAGCGCCCGCTTTGACCATATCGCCGACGCCGCCCATGCTTTTCATCCCGATGGCCGCGATGCCCTGGCGCGCGAGTTCGGGCAAGACCTTTTGTTCAAAACTGCGAAAGGTCGCGTCGAAACAATTCAAGGGCATCTGGCAAGTGTCGAAGGGATATTGATAGGCCAGCATCTTCAAATGAATCTCCGGGCTCTTGTGGCCGGTGAAACCGATGAAGCGCACCTTGCCCTGCTGCTTGGCCTGCTCCAGCGCTTCGATCACGCCGCCCGGCGCGAAATGCATTTCGGGGTCGTTGTCGTAGGCCAGTTCGTGCACCTGCCACAAATCCAGATAATCGGTTTGCAGGCGCCGCAGCGAATCTTCCAACTGCCGCATGGCTTCGTGTTTATCACGCCCGTGCGTGCAGACCTTGGACATCAGGAAGACTTCGCCGCGCCCTGATTTGAGGCTTTTGATGGCCTTGCCCATCAGCTCTTCGGTGCGCCCGTCGTGGTATTCCCAGGCGTTGTCGAGGAAGGTGATGCCCGCGTCAATCGCGGCGTGTTGCAAACGGATGGCTTCCGGTTCGTCCTTGATCAGGCCCAGATGATAGCCGCCAAAGCCGAGGGCGGCGACGTTGACGCCGGTGCGGCCTAGCGGGCGCAATGGGATTTCGAGCGGCGGTTGCGGAGTAGTCACAGGAATGCACCTCAGTTGCGTTGTTGCTGCGATTATCGGTTCGATGATGGAAAAGCGAAAAAATCTTCTACCACATACAGCCGCGAAAGCAAGTTGCGCGTCTTGCACAACTGCCAACTTGAACCAGGCTGTGTGCAAAAGGTTGATGTAAGCTAGCGTTCGCGCCAAAATGCAGTGGCGGTTGCCGGTTGCTGTGACCGGGCAAGAAAACCTGACCGATGTCCATTCACCACGCCGAAGAACAACTGGGCAAGCCGTATAACAGTCAGGTAACGCAATGACGCTTGCGTTACCTCGCGCCTTACAAACGACTGGTGGTCGCGGAATTGGCCTGCGATCACCAAACGACCTCTCTTCTTCTCGTAGTATTTTGAAAGACCAGCAGCGGTAATTAGACAAGGAGCGATCATGTCTGTAATCCAGATGCGTTTCAGCCGCCTCGCATTGCTGTGCGCCATCGTGCTACTCAGCAGCGGCTCAATCCTTTTGATCAAATTGCAGCCCGCCGCCGCGCGGCCACAGCCCACGGCGCCGCCGATCAGCCGCGCCGAACGAAATCGCCTCTGGCAAAGTTACGGGCAATTGCCGCTGCGGTTTGAGGCCAATCGCGGCCAGACCGGCGCGGGCGTGCAATTCATGGCGCGCGGCAGCGGCTACACGCTTTTTTTGACTGGCCCGGAAGCCGTGCTCAAATTGCAACCGACGCCATCAGAAAGCAATGCGCCCGCCGTGCTGCGCTTGAAACTGCGCGGCGCGCGGCACAGGGCGCCGGTCAGCGCGGCGGCGCCGTTGGAAGGCCAGACGCATTACTTGCGCGGCAACCGCCCGCAGGCGTGGCAGACGCAGGTGCCTGGTTATGCCCGCGTCAAATACGCCAATGTTTATCCGGGGATTGATTTGGTCTGGCACGGACAACAACGCCAACTCGAATACGATTTTTTGCTCGCGCCCGGCGCACGGCCCGCGCGCATCCGCCTGGCTTTCAGCGGAGCGCAAACAGTCAAGCTCGACGCCGCAGGCGCGCTCGTCTTGCAAACACCGGCCGGTTCATTGCGCTTGCTGAAACCCCAAGCGTGGCAGGAGCGCGCTGGACGGCGGCGCGCGGTGGCTTGCGCGTACCGCTTGAAGCGCAAGGGCGAAGTCGGCTTTACGCTCGGCGCCTACGATCACCGCTGGCCGCTGGTGATTGATCCGGTGCTGATTTATTCAACTTATTTGGGCGGATTGGGCACAGACCAGGCCTTCGGCATTGCCGTGGATGGCGCGGGTAACGCTTACATCACCGGCTCGACCGATTCGGCGGACTTTCCCGGCGCGAGCGCCTTGCAAGCGGCCAAAGGCGCGCAAACCGATGCCTTCGTGATTAAGCTCAACGCGGCGGGCACGGGGATGCTTTATGGCACATGGCTGGGCGGCGCGGGTGCAGACAGCGGGCGGGCCATTGCCGTGGATGCGGCGGGCAATGCCTATGTGACGGGTGTGACCGGCTCGCCCGACTTCCCGGTGAAGAACGCGCCACAACCAACCCGAAAGGGTGGTGAAGACGCCTTCCTATTCAAACTCGATCCGAGCGGTTCGCAACTGCTTTACGGCACCTATCTGGGCGGCATGCTCAACGACCGGGCTACAGCTCTAGCACTAGACGCGGCAGGCAATACGTGGCTGACCGGCTACACGGATTCCTTTGATTTTCCGCTCGCCAATGCGCGGCAAACCGGCAAGCGCGGTAGCGCGGTTTATCTGAGCACAGACAATGGCGCAAGCTGGACAGGGCGCGCCGCTGGGCTAAACGTTTCGCAAGTGTACGAGCTTGCCGTTGACCCGAAAAATCCGCTGGCGATTTATGCGAGCACGGAACAGGGCTTGTACAAAACCACTGACGGCGGCGCGGGCTGGCAACGCCTGGCCGCCCAGCAAGCCTTCTTGCCGCTCTTCACGCAAATCGTGATTGATCCGGCCAACACCAACATCCTGTATGCCGTTTCCAATAACATCGGCTACAAGAGCGTCAATGGCGGCGCAAGCTGGGAACTGTTGCCAGGCCTGCCTTCGGATGCAACGCTCGCGCTCGCGCCGGTCACGCCCACTACGCTCTATGCCGCCAGCAAGAATAGCAGCATTGTCCTGATCTCTACGGACGGCGGCGCGACTTGGCAACGGGGCGGGTCACTGCTCGTGCCATTCGGCGGCAACGTCAATGGCATTAACGCCATCGCTATTGACCCGCTGACGCCCGCGACGTTGTATGTCGGCACCAATCAAGGAATCTTCAAGAGCACAAACAGCGGCGCCACCTTCACGCAACAGTTCATTGGCTTTGTCTCCAGTCAGCAACCCCGGCTCGATAAGCTCGCCATCAGCCGCAGCAATCCGGCGGTGATTTATGCGGCTTTGGCGTTCGGCAGCGGCTTGATAAAGACGGTCAATGGCGGCGCAAGCTGGACTGACGCCGCGTACCCCGCCGGCCTCGCTTCCCCGCAAACCCTGCGGGCGGACCCGGAGGATGCCAACAACGTTTATCTGGGCGGTCTCACCGGCTTGTATAAAACGACCGATGGCGGCGCGACCTGGCGTTCGCTCACGAATCCGTTCGGCGGCCTGTCGGTGCGCGCGGTGGCTTTTACAGGGGGCGCGCCGGGCCGGTTGCTGGCGGGCGCAAACAGCGGGACGGATGCGTTCATCGCCAAGGTAAATGCGGCAGGTACGACGCTGCTTTATTCGACCTATTTGGGCGGCAGCGGCAACGACTATGGCGCAGGTTTGGGCGTAGACGTGGCGGGCAACGTCTGCGTGACCGGGCAGACGCAATCGGCGGATATGCCGGCTATCAATGCCTACCAAGGAACGTTGAAAGGTGTGTCGGACGCCTTTGCCGCCAAGCTCAACGCCGACGGTGCGAGCTTTGCCTGGCTGACCTACCTGGGCGGCAGCGGCAACGATTCCGCTTTCGCAATGGCGCTCAACAACAACGGCAATCTCTTCGTGGCCGGTACGACTCAGTCCACCGATTTCCCCGTCGTCAATGCTTACCAAGCTACGCTACGCAGCACGCCGAATAACGGGCCGGATGGCTTTGTCGCGCGCTTCAGCACGGACGGACGCAAATTGGATTATGCGACTTATCTGGGCGGCAACGACATTGACGACATACGCGGCCTCGCGGTGGATGCCGACGGCAACGCCTACATGACGGGGCAAACGCTCTCGACGGATTTCCCGGTGTTGGGCGCGCCGCGTCCCGATCGCGCTCTTCCTTCGCTTGATGCGTTTGTAGCACGCCTCAGCAGCGACGGACGGCAATTGGGCTTCGCGCAGTATCTGGGCGGCACGAGCGGCGAAATCGGCCTCGCCCTCGCGCTGGATGCGGTGGGCGCGGTGTACGTGACGGGGTACACAGGGTCGGACGACTTCCCGGCCACGCCAGGCGCGGCGGGCTTTCGTGGGCGGGTTGATGCCTTTGTGACCAAGCTCGGCCTGCGCGCCGATTTGGCGCTGACGATGACTGACCTGCCTGATCCGGTGCAGGTCAACGGCACGCTGAATTACACGCTGACAGTCACCAACCGCGGGCCGGATGGCGCGGAGGGCGTAACGGTCAGCGACACTTTGCCCGCCGGGGTGACGTTCGTTGCGGCCACGGCCAGCAGCGGCGCGTGCAGCGGCAGCGGCCCGGTCAATTGCGCGCTCGGCGCGTTGCCCGCCGGCGGCAGCGCCACGGTCAACCTCGCCGTCAAGCCCACAGCCACGGGCATGCTGACCAACCGCGCGACCGTGAGCGCAGCCACCGCCGATGACAATCCGGCCAACAATGCGGCGATGCAGGAAACGCGCGTCAGCACGCTGCCGGGCATCTTCGGGCGCGTGACAGCCAGCAACAGCGCGGGTGTTAGCGACGTGACCATTAGCTTGACCGGCGCGGCACGCCCGGCCGTCACAACCGGCGGCGACGGCGCGTATCAGTTCACCGAGTTGGTCACCGAGTTGGCGAGCGGCAGCAATTTGTCGGTCACGCCGGCGCGCGCGGGCTTTGTCTTCACACCGCCCAATCGCAGCTTCACGAACCTGACCACCGATCAGCGCGCCGATTTCACAGCCACGGCCTGCGTCTTCACGCTCGCGCCCGCGAGCCAGGTTTTTCAGGCCAGCGGCGGCGCGGGCACACTGACCATCAACAGCCCTGATGCGCGTTGCGCGTGGACAGCGCGGAGCAATGCGTCGTGGCTCAAGCTGACGGCGGCCAGCAGCGGCAACGGGACGGCGACCGTGAGCTACAGCGTCGAACCGACAGTCAGTGCGCGCGCGGGCACGCTGACTGTGGCGGGCCAGCCGTTCAGCGTGCGGCAGGAATTCAACGCCTGTCCCGCTGTCGAGTTCGCCACGGCGCCGTTCTTTCCGTTGAGCAATGCCGGACGGTTCGCGTTGGAGGTGGGCGATTTCAACGGCGACGGGCGTGCCGATGCCGTCTTTGTGGCGGAAAAAGCGAATGGCGCGACGGGCATTTCATTGAGCCTCGCCAATGCGCGCGGCGGCTACGCGCCGCCAATCAGTGCGCTGCCCGATGTCAACTTACCTTTGCGCTACCGCGCCAGTTTGGCGGCGGATTTCAATAGCGACGGCAAACTTGATCTGGCCGTCGCGGTGGGTACCGACAATGGTAGCAATGGGCGTGTGGCACTGGCCTTCGGTGATGGCGCTGGCAATTTTGCAGCGCCGGTCAATTACACAGTGAACGGCGCGCCCTTCGGCCTCACTACCGCCGATTTCAACGGCGACGGCCAACTCGATCTGGTCAGCGCCAGTTCCGGCGCGGGCACGCCAAGCATGCTCGCGTTGTGGCTCAATCAGGGACGCGGCGTGTTTGCGGCGGCGCGACCGTTAACGTTACAGAACGACGACAATCTCGCGTCGCAACTGGCCGCCGGCGATTTCACGCAGGATGGCCGACCCGATCTAGTACTGCTGACCTCGAACCGGCGGCTGGTGCTGTTGCGCAACAACCTGGCGGGCGGCGGCAGTCTTGACGCGCTGCCCGCGCTCAACGTGGATGGTTCCGTGGTGGCGGCGGGCGATTTCACGGGCGACGGCAAACTGGATGTGGCAACCGGCGATTCGCAACTCGCCCAAATCTGGCGCGGCGACGGCAACGGCGGCTTTGAACGCGGCGCGCAAATCCGGCTGCCGGATAGCAACACATGGCTGTACGGGGAAGACATGAACGGCGACGGGCGGACGGACTTGGTGATTGCGTCCTTCCAGCGCCTGGGCGTGTTTTACGCAGCGCGTGGCGGCTTTGAACCGCTGCGGAGCTTTCATCCCGGCGTACTGCCCAGTGACGCGCTCGGCGCCTTGCGGACGGGCGATGCCGATGGCGACGGACGGCGCGATCTGTTCTTCCTGGGCACGGAGTCGCGCTTTA
>JANOWX010000386.1:0-5299 GCA_031418175.1 Acidobacteriota bacterium
ACCGTAAACCGAGTTGCAAACCGCTCTAGCCACAAATCCGGCGCAATCCCGAGACTCCGACAAGCTGGGCAGCTTGTCGGACATTGGCAGAGAAGAGAGGACGCGATGTTGCGAAGCTGGTCATTGTGCTGTTTGTTCTTACTTGCCGTTTCAATGCCCGCCTTCGCGCAATTGCCGGCGGAGGCGGTGCTGCTCGACAAGGTCAAGGTTCCTGAAGCGCAAAAATCGGTTGACCTTTGTCCGGTCTACCTGGAACCGTCCGACCCGAAGCTGCCCGCCTGGGAATACCAAGGCGTGCGCTATCGGGGCAGCCGGCCCGACGCGCAAGCGAAGTTTTTGCAAGCGCCTGAACCATACGCCAAAGCCGCCGAGCGGCAACGCTTCATCAACAACTTTGCGCAGGCGCTGAGCCGCGTCTGGTGCCCTGTGACCGATCAGGTCACGCCCGGCGGGATGCTGGAGTGGAAGCGCTTCGGGCTGACCTTCGAAAGCTGCTGCGCGTTTTGCGACGAGAATTTCAAGGAAGAGCATTTTCAAGCGGGCCTGGAAAACCTGAAAAAGCGCGCGGCCCGGAGCTACGAACTGATCGGCGCGAAATACACCGAAGGCGCCACAAGCCCGGTCGAAGGCGCGCTCATCAAACCCAAGTCTTAACCCTGGCGCGGCGCGTCAGCGACTTGCGCCCTGGCGCGCTCAACCCTGGCAGAAAAACTGGCTGCGAAAAATGAGGTGATCTTATGCGAATCCGATCAAACACCGTTTGGCTGTTCTGTTGCTTGCTGCTCGCCCTGCCCGGCCTGGCAATCAACGGCGAATTCGACCGCCCCAACGCCAAGACGCACCGGCTCTGGCGCGAGGCGCGCAATTTCACCAACGTCGTGCTGCCCGGCAAATCGCATTTGACCGCGATTGCCGCGCCCTACATCCCGAAAGAGCACGCCGCCAGCGTCGTCGCGTTCATCAACGCGCACGATGCGAAATAATCGCCCTGGGTGCGCACCGCTGCCAGCCTGCGGTCTCGGCAGCAGACGGGAATTATGCCGGAGGATTTCCTTTCAGCATCAGTCCGTCCGCCGCCAAGCCGCACGCTGGAAGCGGTGCGCACCCAGGATCGCCGCCCACGTGCAACCACTAACGAACGATGGAGGTAGATCAATGTGTACCAGCAAACGGACGATTTTAGGAGCAATGCTCCTGCTGCTCGGCTGCGCGATTTTGGCTCTGGCGCAGGCCGACACCGGCAACATTCGCGGCAACGTGCTCGACCCGCAAGGAGCGGTCTTGCCCCGTGCGGCGGTCTCGGTCAAAAACGTGGCGACCGGTTTCGAACGCAAGATCACGACCAACAGCGAAGGGCTTTATACCGCCGATAACCTGCCACCCGGCGAATATGAAGTCACCGCCGAGATCAAGGGCTTTCAGCGCACTCAGCAGCGCGTGACGGTGCAAACCGGCAACAACCACACGGTGGATTTCACGCTCGCCGTCGGCAGCAGCAGCGAAACCGTCGTCATCACTTCGGAAGCGCAACAGATCAACACCACCGATTACAAAATTGACGGCGTCGTCACGCGCGAACGCATCGAGAACCTGCCGCTCAACGGGCGCAACTTTCTCGAACTCGCGCAACTCGAACCCGGCGTGACCGTCGAAACGCGCGGCAATCCCGGCCAATCGGCCAACGCTTTCACCACGGTCAGCGTAGGCGGCATCGCTTTCGGCAACGGTGGCACGCGCATTTCGGTGGACGGCGCGACCGTCAACGACCGCGTGACGGGCGGCTCGGCGCAAAACTTTTCGCAAGAGACCGTGCAGGAATTTCAGATCAATACGGCGAATTTCGATCTGGCGAACGGCGTGAGTTCCTTCGGCACGATCAACATCGTCTCGCGCGGCGGTGGCAATGATTTGCACGGCAGCGGATTTTTCTTCTTCCGCGATCACAACATGGCCGCCTATCCGAACCTGCGGCGCAATGCGCGCAATCCCGATCCGTTTTTCGCGCGGCGGCAATCGGGCTTTTTCCTGAGCGGGCCGATCAAAAAGAACAAGCTGTTTTGGTTCGTCAATTACGAATACAACAACACGGTGAGCGTCTCAGAGGTGTCGCAGAACGTGACGACCGGTGACGGCGGCGCGTTCGCCAATACCTTCAATCACATCGGCCAGTCGCCCTTGCGCGCCAAGCTCTTCAACGCGCGGCTGGATTGGAAGGTAAATGACCGCCACACGGCTTTCCTGCGTTACAGCGAAGACCACAACACCAGCTTTGCGTTCAATGGCGCCAACGAATCGAACTGGAACAAGAGCCGCAACAACGCCTACAACCCGGTGATCGGCGTCACCACCATCTTGTCGCCGCGCGCCGTCAACGAATTCCGCTACAACTGGGGCCTGCTGTTCAACGCATTCTCGCCGCCCACGCTGGCGGAATGCGGCGCTTCGGTCGGTTGCATCGGCGCGGGCGGGCCGCTGTTCACCATCGCCGATGTCAGCTTCACGATGGGCACGCCGACGGTTTCGCCGACCGACCGCGCTAATCGCATCTACCAGTTGACCGACATCGTCAGTTGGAACAAAGGTACACATCGCGTGCGCTTCGGTTTCGAGCACGAACATTACGTGCGCTTCGGTTCGCAATCGCTGGCAAATCAAGGGACGATCGCGCTGTTTTCGCCGCAACAGATGCTGGCCGCGCGGCCCGACTTGCACGCGCTGCTGCCCGCCAGTCTGCGTTCGGCGGCGGCGGGGCCGATTACGCTGAACGACATTTTGCGGCTGCCCTTCAACACCTTCTCAGTCGGCGTAGGCGAGCCGAGTTCACCGCCGCCTTACAACCGCGAGATTGCGCGGCGCAACGATCGCTTTCGTCTGTTCTTTCAAGACGCTTGGCAACTGCGCCCCAGCTTCACGTTCAACTACGGTTTGGCGTGGCACACCGAAGATGGCTTGCGCAATTACGATTTGACCAAGCCGGAATATCTGCGTCCCCTGTTGGGAGCGAACACGAGCCTGGCGCCGCCGCGCCGCGAATTCAATTTGTTCGCGCCCGCGTTGGGCATCGCCTGGGCTCCGGGTAAAAAGAAGACGGTGATTCGCGGCGGGTCAGGTGTTTATTACGATGCCGATTTGGGTTTCTCGCGCATTCAGGAACGGCGGCTGCTCGGCCCGTCGGGCAACGGCTTGGTGCAGGTCGCGGGCACGGGCATTCCGAATCCGCTGTGTCCGACGCTGCCTTGTCCGGGCTTGACTCAATTCTTGAACGTGCAAGCCTTGCCCACCACGGGCACGCCGATGACGGCGGCGCAACTGGTCGCGCTGATTCCGCAAATCAAAGCCGTCGAAGCCGCGCGGCTGGGCAATGCGACCGATCTTTCGATTCGCAACATCGAGATTTTCAAGACGAACGGCGTGGGCGCTTCGATCTTCGACAACGCCACGCGCACGCCTTACACCGTTCATGCGACGGGCGGCTTTCAACGCGAACTGGCGCGCAATCTGGTCATCTCGGCTGATTTCGTGATGCGGCGCGGCGTAGCTTTCGGCGGCCCGCATGGTTTCTTCGATGTAGATTTCAACCGCTTCAATCGCGCGCGCGTGACGGCGACCGATGCGGTGACGCAGGCTGTGACCTTCGTGCAAAACCCGATCATGCCGCAATGCACCGCCGCGCAACGCAACGACCCCAAAGCGCAATGTTCAAACGGCACGCTGAGTTTTTATATGTCGGCGTCGAATTCGCGCTACGTCGCGTTGAATGTGAAGTTGGACAAACGCTTCGCCAATCGCCATCAGTTCACGGCGGCTTATGCGCTCTCGCGTTACAACTCGTGGAATCCCAGTCCGCTGGGCGGCGTGACGAACTTCGACAATTTCTTCGAGACGTACGGCCCCAACAGCGCCGACCGCAAACACCGCCTCAATTTCAGCGGCATCTGGGAACTGCCCGAACTGAAAGCCGCGCCGCGCCTGGTGCGCACGATCATCAACGGCTGGCAGGTTTCGACCATCTCGCAATTCCAAAGCGCCGCGCCGCTCAATCCCGCGCTGTTGACGGTAGACGCCGACAACGACGGCAATTCGGTGCTGACCTTGCCGGGCATTCGCTGGAACGGACTGGGGCGCGGCAACAAAGCCGCCGACGTGCGCAAGGCCGTCGAGACATACAACGCCGACGTGATCGCGCGCGCCAAACCGTTGCCTGCCAATCCTACGGCGGCGCAAACGGCGGCTTGCGTCTTGATCGTGAACGGCACACGGATGTGCGGCCCGCGCACGGCGCGCAATCAGGTCTTCCCGCTCGTCACGCTGCCGGCGAATTTCTCGAACGGCGATACGCTGATCTCGACGGACTTCCGACTGACGCGCATCATCAAGCTGTCTGAGAAATTCCGGCTGACGCTGATCGGCGAAGGCTTCAACATTTTCAACGTCGCCAATCTGGGCGGATACACCGGCAATCTGCAAAGCGCCGATTTCGGCAACGCGACCAGCCGCACCAATCAGGTGTTCGGCACGGGCGGGCCACGCGCGTTCCAGTTGGCGGCGCGGCTGAGGTTTTAGCTTGGGTGTCAAGAATCCTCTGTCAGCAAGGGCAGCCTCGCGCAGGCAGTACCTGACGGTCGGGCTACTGACACAGTCGTTCAATGCCAGAGGCGTGGGTCGAAAGGGAAGGCCTGCGCCGTGCCGATGCTGAGCCGGGCAAAGTCCGGATGACGCGGGTTGAGCAAGTAATTGAACTCCTGCGGCACGAGCGCCGAGGGTACCGCCAGTGCCAACGTAGACAAGCCCCGCAACCAATCGGAGCCGAGTTGTTGAAGCTGCGCAGGCGCTGGGTCGTTGAACCAATCGGCGGGCAAATCAGTTGGTGAGATAGTTGCGAGTTTGAGCTTCGGTGGAAGGTCTGCGGGAACGGCGACGAAATCGAGCGGCGGGATGGGCACGCGATAATGCGCCAGCACTTCCAGCACGGCGAGCGAGAGCGTGGCCGAGCAGTAAACCATCGGCAGTCCCTGATGATTCCAGCGCCCGCCATAAAGCTTGGCGCCCGCGCCGTCAAAGGCTGTCGCCGCGAATCTTTTGTGGCAGAGCCGCCAGACGCGCATCAACTGTAAACTCCGTGTTCGATGCGGCCGAGCAAATCGCTCACCATCTGTGCGCCTTCGTCCGTGTCCAACAGCGCCAGCGGCGTTTCGGCGCTGAACACCGGTTGCGGCTCTTTCAACCAGCGTGCGGTGATTTCGCTGGAACCCAGGACCTCTTCGGCGCGCGCTGGGCAGGCGGCAGTTGGCGCCGCGCC
>JANOWX010000387.1:0-6600 GCA_031418175.1 Acidobacteriota bacterium
CGCCTGGCAATGACACCGGATTGAGCGTGATAGCCGGGCAATTGATTGTCAGCGCGTAACTGGCCGTGCCCGCGCAGCCATTTGCATCGGCCGCCCTGACCGTGAAATTAAATGTGCCGCTTTGGGCCGGCGCGCCGGAAAGCAATCCGGCGGACGTGAGCGTCAACCCATTCGGCAACGTGCCCGCGCTCATACTGAAACTGACCGCACCCACGCCGCCGCTTTGCGTCAAGCTCTGGCTATACGGCGCATTGACCGTGCCGCTGCTCAAGTTGGCGGGGCCAACAACGAGCGTCTGGCAATTGATGGTCAGCACGTAAGCGCGCATACCGCTGCAACCATTGGCGTCAGTGGCGAGGACGGTCAGGGCGAAAGTGCCGCTTTGCGTCGGCGTGCCAGCGAGCAAGCCCGCGCTTGACAGCGTCAGCCCGGTTGGCAGCGTGCTCGCGTTCAATGTGAAGGCGCCTGTGCCGCTCGTCAGTGACAGGCTTTGACTATACGGCGCATTGACCGTACCGCCCGGCAAGGCGGATGGATTGATGTTGATGGGCGTGCAGCCGATGGCAAGTGTGAAGGGTTGCGTGCTCGCACAGCCAGTTGCATCGGCCGCGCGCACGGTGAAGTTAAATAAACCGGCGGTGGCGGGCGTTCCCGTCAATAAACCGCTGGCTGAAAGCGTCAGCCCGTTGGGCAATGCGCCTGAGCTAAGGCTGTACGAGTAAGGCGCAACACCGCCATTCGCCGCTACCGATTGACTGTACGCCACATTGACCGTGCCGCCTGAAAGTGTGTTTGGCGAAAAACTAAAGATCGGGCAACTGTTGAGCGTCAGCACGTAGTTGCGCGAACCCGTGCAATTGTTCGCGTCAGTCGCGCTCACGGTGAAGGCAAAAACGCCGCCTTGCGCCGGTGTGCCCGCGAGCACGCCGCTGGTTGTGTTGAATGACAAACCCAATGGCAGTGTGCCGCTCAACGCAAAAGTGAGCGCCCCGCTGCCGCCCGTCTGCGTGAAGCTTTGACTGTAAGGCAAATTCGCAAACGCGCTCGCCAGCGCGGCTGGATTGACGCTGAGCGACGCGCAATTGATCGTGAGCGAATACGCGCGGCTGCCCGTGCAAGTGCCTAAGCCCGTCGCGCTGATGGTGAAATTGGCTATGCCCGGCGTCGTGGGCGTGCCGGTGAGCGCGCCGCTTGCGCTGTTCAATGACAGTCCGTTCGGCAATGCGCCGCTGGTCACGGCGAAGCTGTACGTGCCCGCCGGTGTGGCCGCAACGGTTTGGTTATACGCCACACCAGCCGCGCCGCTCGCCAGCGAAGTGGGCGCGAGTGTAACGGTTGGGCAGTTGATCGTGAGCGCATACGCGCGGCTGCCCGTGCACGTGCCGAAGCCGGTTGCGGTGAGGGTGAAGTTGAATGTGCCTGCCAGCGTGGGCGTACCGGTAAGCGCGCCGCTCGCGCTGTTCAGGGTCAAGCCATTCGGCAATGAACCCGTTGTGACTGCGAAGCTGTATGCGCCTGCGGGTGTGGCCGAAACGGTTTGGCTAAGAGCCGTGCCCGCCGTGCCGCCCGTGAGCGTCGCAAGCGTGATCGTTGGGCAATTGAGCGCCAGCGCATAAGCGCGGCTGCCCGCGCAGTTGCTGGCGTCGGTGGCAATGATCGTGAAGTTGAAACTGCCCGCCGCCGCCGGTGTGCCGGACAAAATGCCCGTGCTTGAATTGAGCGACAAGCCCGGCGGCAAGCTGCCGCTGAAGCTCCAGGTGAGCGCGCCCGCGCCGCTGCTTTGCGTGAAGGCTTGGCTATACGCCGAGCCCGCCGAGCTCGCCGTCAATGTAGCCGGGTTGACGGTGAGCGCCGGACAGCCGCCCAGGATGGTGAAATTCGCTGACGACATGCCGGCGGGCGCGGCGAAGTTATGTTCGCGCACGCGCACGCGGGCTTGCGCGGTCGGCGTATTGGGCACCGTCCAAACATAAGCGCCGTTGTTGGCGCTATTCGTGGCGAGTGCAGCCGGGAACGTCAGGCCGCCGTCCGTAGACAATTCAATCGTTACGTTGCGGTTGAAGTCGCCGTTGTTCGTCCAAGTGAGGTTGACCGCATTGCCGCCGGTGACGCTGCCGCTGTTGGGCAGCACGTTGGTGATGGTGTCGGCGATCAAATCCGCCGTCGTGTCGCGGTACCAGCCCAGATCGCGCATTTGCTGCCGCGTCAGATCGAGGTCGAGCGGCAAGCCGGAACTGATGTACGGCTCCATCAACAGATTCGGCGCGGCGGCCGTGTCCCAATGCGCAAGCGACGAGCCGGGCTGCACCGGATTCGGCGCAAAAAGCTGGACGCGCCCGGTCGCCGGTTCGTGTCCGCCGCTGAGCATAGCCGCACCCAGCCGCACGTTCGCGCCATCCCACAGCACGTTGCCGCTGTTGGCCGCCGAGGCCAGCCGCTGTGCGTCGCTCATCTGATGCCAAAACAAATTCGCGCTGCGGTCATACATAAACCGCGTGTAAATGTCGGGGAAGCCGTTGTTGAGCGCGCCCGTGTTGGTGTTGACGAAATTGGAAAAGCCCATCCCATGGCCGATCTCGTGCAACAGCACGACCAGCAGGTTGAGCGTGCCCACCGGGCTGGCGCCGTCAAAACCGTAGTAGTACCGCGTGCCCGCGCCTAAACAGCCGCTGTCTATGCTGCTGTTGAAGGTGGCGCCGATCTCGGCATTCGCGCCGCCCTGATCGCTGCCGCTGAGTTTATTGGCGAGCGCGGCGTGGTACCAGGTGTTGGCGATAGGCGCGCCTGGGAAATCGCGGCTGATGCTGGTTGGCCCGGCCGCGCCGAGCACGCCGCCGCTGGGCGAACAGGGCGCCAGCGGATTGAATTGCGCGCTGATGCTGGTCGTGACGCTACTGTCTATGAACGTACCCCAGATCGCCGCCGCCTGGTTGAACAGATTCAAGCGTTGCTGGCCCAGCGTCGTGCCGCTGTTGCCGCCTTCGGGCGCGCGCGCGGCCGGGTCGTTGAAGCCTTCGCCCGCGCCGTCGTTGTTGACGATGGTGAGAGCGGCCAGATTGGGCGCCAGGCTGCGGCGCTGCGCGGCTTGGATCAGGGTTTGATAAAAGCGGAATTGCTGCGGCGTGAGGCCGGCTTGTTTGGCGGCGCTGTCAATTGGATTGGCGGGGCTGTCGAGCCGCGCGCCGGTTTCCAGGTCGCGGCCAAAAAAGGCATTGGCTTCGCCCAGTGTTTCGACGCAGGCGGAGGCGAGCGCGCCGCCGGGATTGAGCTTGGTGAGCGGGACGCTTTGAAAATGGCCTTTGAGATCGAGCGTTGCGCCGCCGTCCGCCTGTTTGCTTTCGGTCAACCCGTAGGTGGTGCGGTCGGTCAATTGCCGAATCAAGGCGCCGAGTGCGCGGTCGGTTTGATTGCCAGCCTGGGCGGCGGCGCGGCTCTGTTGCCAGTGTGGCGCGAGGCCGAGCACGCCCGCGAGCACGAGCAGCAGCGGCAGCCAATGGCGGCGTGCCAACGAAAGAAATTGGGATAAGTATTGCGCTGGGGATGGTCTCTTCATGCACCGGCTCCTTACAGTCGGAAAGCTGTGGGTTCAGTCCACGCGAACTGAAGTCGTGGGTTGCGTAACGGCAGGTGACTTGCGGGCGCGGCCAGCGGGCCGAACTTGAAAGCGGCCGAACTTTAGAAGGGTGGATTAAGGAGGCAGGGAGAGAGCGCGCCTTCACGCGGCGCGTTGACCAATGAACGAACGCCATGGGTTGCGCTCGCCTTTTCCCTCGAACACCTTTCGCCTGACACCACCTGTCTGCCGACAGGTCTCCTACCTACAAAACGGGAAACGCATTCCCGCAAGGAAAGAACGTAGTTGAATCGGACAGGGATACAATTGGCCAGTTAGGGGAACCGGCAAGGGAGAGCAGGGTCGTGTTCGTGGGACTGTCGCTGGGATGAGGGTGACAGCGCTGCGCACTATCTTCGCACGGGCGCGCAATGTCAATAATTTTTTTCGCGGCTCGTTGGTGCGCACCCGTATGGTGCAGTCGTACCAACATCAAAGAGCGCAAGGCAAAAAAATGCCGGACGGAAAGCAGCGGGCTTTCTGTCCGGCATTTTGGTTTGAGCGAGAGCGTGGGGTGCTCGCCTCACTCAGGCGTTAGTGCACCCAGACGGGCCGGTCGCCGCTTTGGCCGTGTTGCAGCATCCGCGTTGTGCCAGTGGCGGAATTGTGGATGTACCAGGTCCGGTCGAGCGCGCGCCAGACCGCAACATCGCTTTTACCATCGCCATCGTAATCGTGCGCCGAGGGCAGATCGCCGAAGGGCGCCTGATTGGTGCCCCAACTGATGACCAGTGACGCGCCGTTCAAACTGCACGAGATGTACCAGTTCGTGTCCGCGCCACGCCAGACGGCGATGTCGGTCTTGCCGTCCCCGTCGTAATCACGCGGCGCTGGCACGTCCGTCGCTTGGCCCCAGGTCCTAAGCAGGGATTGACCGTTACTGCTCTGTTTGATCAGCCACGTGCCGTTGCTGCGCCGGAAGACGCCCACGTCGGTTTTGCCGTCCCCGTCGTAATCGCCCTGTACCGGCACATCGAGGTAGGGCGAGCCCGCCGCACCCCAGGTAATCGTGACGGTCGTCTGATCGGAACTGCGTTCGATCAACCAGTCGCCGGTCGTGCCACGCCAAACCGCATAGTCGGTCTTGCCATCGCCATCATAATCGCCCGGCACCGGCACGTCAGTGCTCTGGCCTAAGAGCCTGGCAAACACCCTGCCATCGCCACACTTGACATACCACGCGCCCGCACTGGGACGGAAGACGGCCAGGTCGCTCTTGCCATCGCCATCGAAATCGCCGAGCAAGGGTATGTCGCCCGTCGTTCCCCAGGGCACCGTTTGCGACTGCTGATTAGTGCTCAGCACTATCCGCCAAACCCCGCTGGCCGACCACAAGACCGGGTCAGCCTGGCCGTCGCCGTCGTAATCGGCGCTTTGCGCCAAGGCCGCCGCGCCGCTGCTGATCGTCACGGTGTAGCTGCGCGTTCCCGTGCAACCTTGCGGATTCGTCGCCCGCAACGTAAACGTGAAAACGCCGCTGGCGGTCGGCGTCCCCGCCAAGGCGGAGCTACCCAGGGTGAGGCCCGGTGGCAGTGCGCCCGCCGTTAGCGCGAAGGTATAGCTGCCGGATGGTTGTGTGTTCGCCAGATCGCCAAGATAGGCGACGCCCACCAGGCCGCTGGCCGGCAGCGCCTGCAACGTGATTGCCGGGCACGCGCCCGCAATCGTTACCGTGTAGCTGCCCGTGCCGGTGCAGTTGGTGAACCCGGTTGCCCTGATGCTGAACGTCCAGGTGCCGATGGTGGTCGGCGTCCCGCTCAACACGCCCGTGTTGCTGTTGAGCGCCAGCCCCGGCGGCAGCGCGCCGCTGCTCACCGCAAAGTTGTAAAACACCCCCGGCTGTGTCGGCGGCATGCCCGTGATCGTTTGGCTATACGGCGTGTTCACATTGCCGTTGGGCAGCGTGGGCGGATTGACCGTGATCGTCGGGCAGACGATGCGAATGCAATACTGCACGGTGCTGACGCAGCCGTTCACGCCGGTCACTCTGAGCGTGAAGCAGTAATAACCGGGGAAGTTCGACGCGCCGCTGATAGTACCGGCCGTGGGCCCATTTGCCGCGATGGTGTAGCCCGGCGGCAACTGGCCTAACATGATGCTGAAGGTGTAGTTGCCCGGCGGCGTCGTCGTAATCTGCACCGGGGTGTAGTAGGTGCCCGCGATGCCATCGGGCAGCGTCGCCGGGTTAAAGGTGATTGCCGGACAGCCGATCGTAAGCGTGAACTGGCGCGTGCCAGTGCAGCCGCCGAAGCCGGTCGCTCTGGCGGTGAAGGCAAACGAGCCATTTGCCGTCGGAGTGCCGGAGATTACGCCCGTGCTGGCGTTGAGCGTCAGCCCGGCCGGCAGCGCGCCGACCGAAACCGTCCAGGTGTAATTGCCGCCGGCCGGTGAGGCCGTCAGCGTTTGGGTGTAAAGCGTCCCGATCGAACCGTTCGGCAACGTCGCCGGACTGATCGTGATCGTCGGGCAGGTGATCGTGATTGTGTATGGCCGCGACACCGAACAGATGCCGAAGCCGGTCGCCGTGATCGTGAATTTGGGCGTGCCTATCGAGGTTGGCGTGCCCGTGATCGCGCCGGTTGTCTGATTCAGCGTGAGGCCCGGCGGCAACTCGCCGCCCGTCACGGTGTAAGTGTAATTGCCGCCGCTCGGACTGGCCGTCACGGTCTGGTTGTAGGGCGTACCAGCACTGCCGCTCGGCAGCGTGGCCGGACCCAGTGTAAGAGTAGGGCAGAGCACGAAGTTGAGCGAACCATCCACTTGCACCCGACCGCTGCACTGGCCGCCAAAGCCGGTCGCGGTAATGGTGAAGGTGAATGGTCCAGCCGCCATCACTGTGCCGCTCAGCAAACCCCCAGGCGTGAGCGTCAAACCGCTCGGCAAGGCTCCGCCCGTGATTGCAAACGTGTAGTTCCCGCCGGCGGGCGTGGCCGTGAGCTGGAAGCTATAGAATGCGCCAGCCGTGACCGGCGGCGGCTGCGGCACCG
>JANOWX010000388.1:0-2457 GCA_031418175.1 Acidobacteriota bacterium
GTTTGCTGCCTGCTTCCAAACCATTCACCACGTAATAGGCCAGAATCGGCGAGAGCTTCTCAATCGAGAGCGGATAGTCGCGCCCAACGCCACCCGCCTCGGCAATCAGACAGCGCGTCTGCGGCGGCACGCTGAAGCCCGCCCATTCGGCCAGCAGCGTCGCCGGTTTGCCGACGATCTTCGGATTGAGATGGCGGTTCGGGCCAACGACGAGTTTGGCTAATGCATCAGCCTGCGCCGCATTCAAAAAACATGCGCCTTGCGCGGCGAGTTGTGCGCGAACTTCCGCATCGAGCGGCGCATCCACCACCAGCGCCTGCTCAGAGGCACAGATCGTGCCGAAATCAAAACACGTCCCAGCCAAAATATCGCGCACCGCTTTGGCTGCATCCGCCGTGCGTTCGATCAGCGCGGGCACGTTGCCGGGGCCAACGCCAAAGGCCGGTTTGCCGGATGAATAGGCCGCGCGCACCAGCCCCAACCCACCGGTCGCCAGAATGACGGCGGTGTGTTTGTGCTTCATCAGGGTTTCAGTGCCTTCAAGCGTGGTGAGTTCGATGCAGCCGATGGCGGCGGGTGGCAGACCGGCTTGCACGGCGGCGGTGCGCATCACGTTTGCAACTTCAACAACGCAACGCGTCGCCGAAGGGTGCGGGCTGAGTACGACCGCGTTGCGCGCTTTGAGCGAGATCAGGATTTTGAAGATCGCGGTCGAGGTCGGATTGGTCGAAGGAATGATCGCCGCCACCACGCCGCGCGGGGCAGATATTTCAACCACCGAGCCGTTGTCGCGCCCCTTGTCGTTGATGATGCCGACAGTCTTCAGGCCTTTGAAATAGTTGTGGATGTTGACGGCGGAAAAGAGATTCTTGACGTTCTTGTCAGCCGCGTTGCCGTAGCCGGTTTCGTCGTGCGCCAGTTGCGCCAGCCGCATGGATTCACGTTGCGCCGCTTGCGCCATCGCTTCGCAAATGGCGTCAATGCGGGCTTGGTCGAAGGTAGCGACAACGGCTTGCGCGTGGTGGGCGGCAGCGACTAGGTCGCGCGCGGCTTGGATGGATTGCAGGTCTGTGTCGGGCATGCCGGTTTAGAGTCTGTGCATAGGCAGAAACGGTGATTCGGGGCGCGGGGCAAGTTGTTGGCGCGGGCAATCCACAAGCAAATCCATGATTTCGAGCGGAACCTGACCGAGCAACACCTGGCTGGCGGGCGGGCCAACGACGCATTCCACCGTGGCTTCGCGATTGCCAATCATGATCGTCACGATGCTCGCCACAGGTCGCTCTTCTTTACGCGTGTCGGCGTACTCCACGATCATTTTGCGCACTTCACGCAAGCCGAGCGCCTCGACCATGTCTTGCGGCAACATCAACATCCCCGCGCCTGAATCGGCAATTGCGGGGGTGGTCAAACTGCGCACCTCTTCTTCCTTGAGCACGCCGCGCCGCACCAGTTCGCGATCCACGGAATTTTCGAGTTGCAACTCCACTACTACTTGGCCCATGACATTCTCGCTTACTTTTGCTTACCCGCACCGCCGTCGCCCAACGCTTTCGCTTCTTTGCCTTCCAACTGTGAACCGGGTTTGTAGCCGCCTGGCAACACGCGTTCGACTTCGATGTGCGGGCGCGGGATGACATGAACCGAGACGAGTTCGCCGACGCGCCGGGCCGCTGCCGCGCCCGCATCCGTGGCGGCTTTGACCGCGCCGACGTCGCCGCGCACAAAAATGGTGACATAGCCCGCGCCGATATATTCCTTGCCGATCAACACGACGTTGGCGGCTTTGACCATGGCGTCGGCGGCTTCGACCGCGCCAACAAACCCTTTCGTCTCGACCATGCCGAGCGCTTCCATACTCATGGTGACTCCTCCAGTAAATGCCGCGAGGTAAATTCGCGGGAATAGAGTTTCGTTCTGCTTGCCGCTTGAAACTTGCGATGAAGCTGAATCAATACGGGCAGCATCATAATCGCAGCCTAGCCTTGGCACAAGTTGGGCCGATGCTCTGCTGCATCGCTGTGAGCAAGATTAAAATCAATCCCTTCAGCACATTAAAATCCCTGTTCTAATTTGAAATATGTAGACGCTCTGTAATGAAATCCGTAGACTGCGGCTTGCGACTTACTTCCCGCGATTTCGTTTTATCCGGCAGATAATTTTAGGCTCAACTTGCCCTCCGAGCAGTTGGGCGTGCTCCGTTAGATCGCGGTCGGCTGTGTTCCCCCGATCCAGCCGCGCCTCTCAGTGCCCTTAACTACCCCGTTTTCCCCATACCCGTTGACAACATTAATCACGATTCGCCGGGCCTGATGCATACACTGCGTTTGCAGGGAATGGCGCAGACGCTTGCCTGACTGCCGGCTAACGACGGCCGATGACTGACTACTGGCTACCGACTTACAGGAGTTAAGAACCAAATGAAAGCACAAACCACACTACTGACGGGCACCTTGG
>JANOWX010000389.1:0-7113 GCA_031418175.1 Acidobacteriota bacterium
CCACCACACAGGCTGAAGCCTGAACTCCATGCTCTTATTACTTGGGTACGATCTATGCGTTACTTGAAAGTGACGCGCACAGTGTTCGCCTGCCGTCCATCCACATTGAAGCCTAGATTGACTTCGCCACGGCCAGCCAGCGCGGTCGGCACGCGCACGTTCAATTGATCCACGCCGACCAGCGCGCCTTGTTTGCCAACGAAACTGACGGAGCCGTTCACTGGCGTGAAGGCATTCGCGACAAGCGGTGAGAACGTGACAGTCGCGGCCGAGAGGGCGCTACGATAACGGAAGCCAGTGCCGAACAAGACCAGATATATCTGCTCGTTCGGATTGCTCACATCAATGGGCGCGGCGGCATTCGTGCCGCCTTGCGTTTGCGTGAGCGGTTCGATGGAGGTCGTGCCGTCCGCGCGCACACGGTACACCGCGCCAGCCGGCGGCCCGCTGCCGTTGGCGTTGGCGGTGAACAGGCTGGGCGAGACGAAATTCAAATTGGCGTAACCCACCGACGGTTTGCCATCGGCGTCGAGGATGGTGACGGTCGCCAGGCCCGGCACGCTGCCCGCTGGCACCTGGAAATTGACCTGACTCGGCGAGACAAAAAACAGCGGCGCGCTGCGCTCGGTTCCAAAGGCATCGCGCACATACACGCGCGTGCCCGCCAGCGTGGTTGGCAAGGGCACTTTGGTGGCCGCTTCAGATTTGGTTGCGAGGTCTACGCCAAACGAAGTGACGATGGCTTCGCTGGCCAAACCCGCGCCGCCGAAACTGGCTGCTGAAACGGTCGAGAGTGGACGCGGGTTGAGCGTTAGGCGGTAAACGCCGCGCCCGTGCGTGGCCGCGATCAAGCTGCCGCTGGGTTGGTGATAGCGCATCTGCAACACCGAAACGCTGGGAAAATTGTTGCCCAGCCGCACCCAAGTGCGGCCATTGTCAGTGCTCTGGAAAACGCCGATGTCCGTGCCGACGAAAATCGTGGCGGGGCGCGTCGGGTCGAGCACCGCCGAATTGACCGGCACATCGGGCAGGTTGCCGCTGATGTCAGTCCAAGTTGCGCCGAAGTTCTCGGTCAAAAAGACGTGGCCGGGCGTGCTGGAAGTCGCGCGATTGAAGCCGGAGAAGGTCGCCACGGCGCGTTGCACGTTGCGCACATCGAGGGCGATGTCGGTGACGAAACGATTCGGCAAAGGCGAGCGCGTGACGTTGCGGAAACGCGTCTTGGCAATCTCGTGCGCATTCTGTGTGACGTAGATCATGCCATCGCTCGAACCCGTCCAGACGACTTCGCCGACGGCGTCAATGCCGCCGCGCGAGGGGAAGGCCGCCAAGGCTGTGATGACGCCCTGGCCTTTGGTCAAATCAACGCCGAAACCGTCTACGCCGCCGCCCAAGCCCATCCAACTGCGGCCGTGATTGACCGAGCGATAGACGCGATAGGTGCCGAAATACAGCGCATTGTCGTCAGCGCCGCTGTAGCCCGTGTTCAAAGTCATCGGCGCATAAAAGGCTACGCGGTCATTGGGGTTCAGATTGCCGGAAACCGGTTCCACGCAACCGAAACAGCCACGTTCGATCCAGGTTTGCCCGCCATCCAACGAAATCACCGGCCCGATAATTGCGCCGTCGCCCCGGCTCTTGATGTTGTAGAAGGTGTGATAGATGACCGAAGGGTTGGATTGGTCAATCAAGACCGCGCCGCCATCGCCATCGTCAATGTGGCTCCAGGCGGGCGCGCCGTAATGCAGGTTGGTGCCGTTGTCTTGCGTGCCGCCGATCACCAGGTTCGGATCGTAAGGATGCACGGCCACGGATTGAAACTGGGTGAGGCTGAGATTGGTGTTGAGATTATTCCAGCGCCAGACATTCGTTTTGGCGTTGTCGCTGCGCCAGATGCCGCCGTCATTACCGGTGAAAAGAATGTTGGAATTCGCCGGGCTGATCGCAAAGCAATGCGTATCGGGGTGCAACCCAATCGGTGGCGGCACTGTATTGTTGGTGTCACTAATGGTGACATCCACACTCAGATCGTCCCAACTGCGCCCGGCATCCAGACTGCGATACACCGTGCCGCCATCGTATTCCTCATTGGCTTGCGTGCCGTAATACAGAATGTTGCCGTTGGTCGGATCAGCGAGCAACGCCAGGTTGTAATTGGCTTGGCCGGGTGCTTGCGGACGTGTGACGGCTGTCCACGATTCGCCGCTATCGGTCGAACGAAAGATGCCGAGCAGTTGGTCGTCCACGCCTGCAAACGCTGCATAAACCGTCGAATAGGTTGACGAGCCAATCGGCGGGCCAAGCGTCAGCACAATGCGTTCATAGTTATCGTTGCCTTTGCTATCGGTGCGCGCGGGCAGACCTTTGTTGAGATACTTCCACGACAGCAAATCGCCACCGATGTCCGAACGAAAAATGCCTTCGGATGTGATGCCGGTGAAAACGATCTTCGGATTGCGCGGGTCAATCACCACATCCGAAGCCAGGCGGTCGAGTTTGCTGACCGTCGGATTGACGTTGATCCACGTCAGGCCGCCGTCGGTCGTCTTCCACAAGCCGCGATTGCCCAAGGGCGCGGGGCCGGGCGTCGTCGCTGCCGACAAGAAGAAGCCGGTATTGGTGGCCACGAAAAGCGTGCTCGGTTTGGATGGATCAATGGCGATGCGGCTGAACGTGCAGTTGAGGAAGACCGGCAATTTGGGATCGGTGGTTGAAATGGGGCCGACGATCTGCGTCCACGATTGGCCGCCGTTGGTCGTTTTGAACAAGCCCGCGCCGTAGTAGCTATCGCCCGAGCGGTTCGGTTCGCCGGTGCCCACGTAGATAACATCCGGGTTCGTCGGATCAATTGCGACTGCGCCGATAGCCAGTGAAGGCAGATCGTCTGTCAACGGCGTCCAGCTTTGCCCGTTGTTAAGGGAGCGCCACAAGCCGCCTTGCGCGCCGCCGACATACACAGTCTGATTCGTCGTGCTGTTATAACGCGGATCGAGCGCAATGGCGGTGACACGGCCAGACACGGCGTTGCGCACGGCTAGGTTGGCGTCAAGCTGAGTGCGTATGCCAAAGACCTGCCCATTCAAAATCGGGCGCGGGCCTAAGGCCGTCCAAGCGATGTCTTGTTCGGGTGCGGCCGCCAATTTGCCGCGCTTGCGCAGCGTGTTCTGCACGCGCTCGGTCTCAGCCCATTGCTCAAAGGCTTCGAGCCGCGCCGTTTGCGGAATCTCT
The DNA here is from genome assembly GCA_031418175.1 of Acidobacteriota bacterium. Classification (GTDB taxonomy): domain Bacteria; phylum Acidobacteriota; class Blastocatellia; order RBC074; family RBC074; genus JACPYM01. Next base: position 3,229 of record JANOWX010000389.1, read on the forward strand.
GCCAGCGGATAGGCGCGTTGCTGATAAAACCATTCCTGGCGTTTCTCGCCTTCACGGAATTCTTCGCCCATCTTCTTGCCATCGCGCTCGCGCTCGGCCCGCAGCCATTGGCTGGTGGAGCGGCGTGAGCCTCGGGTGCCTAACTGGGCGCTAGCTTGCGGCTTGGAAAGATAGGCGAGTGTGAATAGGCCCGCTGTCAACGCCAGCCCAATGACGGCTGAGCGGACAAAAGCGGAGCGGCGCAGGGTGTTAGGCATGGCTTTCGCGAGCATTAGGAGTATCAGCATACGACCTTCCTGATTTGATCTGGATTGTGAGTTACAACCGCGCGTAGGGGCTTGCACGGTGCAATGAGCTTGGTGATTTGCCAAAGCCTGCCGGGTGGCGCACCGGCCGGGGTATTTGGAACTGTTCGGGAAGCGAGCTGTGCAAGGTGAGTCAGGCATCTGACTCGATTCGTAGGTTAGCTCGGGGTTCGGATGCGGGCGGATACTAGCACAGGAGTCTTGGATTTGTACCCCGGAAATTTTGTTGGCTTGAATGAGCGCGTTCACCGCTGTGAAAAAGCAGGCGATTACCGGACGGTCACTTGGCCTTTTGAATCATTTGAATCAGCCGTTCGGCGTGGTTGCGAGCGATCAGCGGAATGCCCTCATCCTGGATGATGTCTTTGAGCAAGGGGATGAGTTTGGGCGGGTCGGCCAGGCGTTTGCCGCGCAATTCGCCTTCGAGAATGCGCATTTGGGCCGGGGTCGAAAGCGGATCGGACTGCCGTGTATTTTCGATGTCGAAGACCAGCATCTCCTGGGTGGCGATACCGCGCAGGAGTTCAGCCAGCCGGGTCAGCGCGGCGTTATCGGTATAATTGAATTTGACGCTGCGCTCTTTCCCTTTATGCGCGTAGCGGATGGTCATCGTGCCGAGATGCGAAAAATCTTTCTTGTGCTGATATTCCTCGGTGCTGCCCAGAAAGTTCAATTCGTTGAGCAGCGCTTGAATCTGGCTGAGCAGAGAATCAGAGACGGTCAGCTTGTTGACGATCTCGTCGGCATCTTTCTTTTTGAAAAGATATTGCCCCGCGCCTGTGCCATCGAATTCGACCTCAATGCGCGGGATGGTGAAGCGCTCGTTGACGAAGGTGTATTGATATTGCGTCAGGTTGGCATCGGGGTCGCGATTGGATTCAAGCGCGCCCGGTTTCAAGCGCTGTTGCGCCGGGGCGCTACTGCACAAGCACAAACAGGCAAGCAGGATCGCAACAGGCAGTTTTTTCATATGAGGTCAACTCTCAGCCTTCTGTCTCAACCAAAGTCAAAGCATTGAGTAGTTGCGCACACCGGAGAGAAATGCATGGAGTTCAAGCTTTAGCTTGTCCGGCGTGTTACGCGCGCCACCGGCAGCCTGAAGGCTGAACTCCATGCGCTTGCTTAGCGAGACGCGCTCGAAGTGCTGCCTTTCTTGGTGTCGAAAGGTGTTTGCAGATATTGCTGCGCGACGGCTTGTGCGTTCTCGTAGTTGCCCCCGTTGCTGATGGCCTTGTTGTATTCGGCCACGGCGCGTTCACGCTGGCCCAGCGCATCCCAGGCATTGCCGCGATAAATATAGGCCCACACTTCAATCCAATCGGGGCGCAGGTTGCCGTTCAGCCCCTGATCAAAGGCATCGAGCGCTTTGGAGTAATTGCGCTGCGTCAAGTAAAGCAGACCCAGGTTGTACCAGGCCCAGGAATGGCCGCGATTGAGTTTGATGGCGGCTTGGAACTGCTGTTCGGCTTCGGTGTATTCCTGTTCGCGGAAATGCTCGATGCCGCGCCGCACGATGACGCCCTGGCGCAACTCTTCGGAACTCTTGATGACTTTGTTGTCGGGGTCAACAATCACATCTACCGGCTTGCTCTTGGTTTGCACATCGAAATCAATCGAAGTGCCTTTCAGATACAAATCCTGCCGCTCGTTCCCAGCTTCGGTTTTCAGCAAGACAGTGATGGGCATCTCGAAGGTGTCGAGTTCCTGCCGCACTGTGCCCGGCACTCGGAAGCCGTCTTTGGTGCGCAGCACGCGCCATTCGGAATGGAACTCAGGCACGCCGGTCGAATCCACCCATTGACCGAAGAAGAAACGCATGTTGCGTTTGGCCGTGGCGCCGACGAATTGCTCGAACTCATCCAGCGTGAGGTTCTTGCCGTCGTATTTCTTGTAGTAATCGCGCAGCATCTGATCGAACTCTTTATCGCCCAGTAACTGCCGCAGCATATTGAAGACGAGCGCGCCTTTGTAGAAGATGACCGAGCGATAGGCTGGCGTCTGATCATCCAATTGTTTCGGCGCATTGCGAATCGAAGCGGCCTGTTCAAAGGCCAGCGCCTTTTCCAACTCGGCCTGAATCTCTTGCTGGAACTGCGTTTCGTTGGCGTTTTCCTTGATCGCCATCAGCATGCTGAATTCAGCCAGCCCTTGCGATAACCAGATGTCGTCGAAAGAACGCAGCCCAACCGCCTGGCCCCACCATTGATAGGCGACTTCGCGGCCCAGCTTCTGTTCATTGGCCGTCGTCATCACGCGCGGCGAGAGGAAGATGATGCCCGCGCCGCTGTATGTTTCGAGCGTATCGTCGTCGGTTTGCGCGACGATCAGTTTGCTGCCGAACGGGTAATTGCCGAACTTGGAACTGTAGTATTCCAAATGTTGGCCGATGACTTTGGCGACATTGTCGGCCAACTTGTCGTCGCCCACCTTGACGTAAATATCAATGTCGAAGCCCGACTGCTTGACGTTGCGGACGATGTACTTGGCCGCCGCGATATTGCCGGGCAGCACAGGTTTGGTGCTCACGAATGAATAGGTCACCCATTCGGTCGGCGCTGCCGTTGGTACTATCGTTTGGCCGTTCGGCAGCAGCACCGGCGACATATCCTGCTTCTTGGTTTTATCAGCCTTGGCTGCGTCAGTGACGGCAGGCACGACCGGTGTTTCAACCACAGGTTTCTCGCTGTAACCCGTCACCACGATGCCTTTGGGCACTTTGACCTTGATGTCATAAGTCGCGCGATCAGCCGCGTATTCGTGGAAGGGAAACCAGCGCGCCGCATAAAACAGATAGGAACCTTGCTCGCCGACATAGGCCAGTCGCGCGTTGCTAATCGGGCCGCCCTGCGCGGATTCGAGCGCGCCTTCGTATTCAAACAGCAGCGTCACCAATTGATTGGCAGCCACGACGCTGCCGAGATCAATGCGGACATCGTTTTTCTCACGGTTGTCCTGGATGAATTGCAATTCGAGGATGCTGGGTGTCGGTGCTGGCGCTTTGATGGCAGCCGTAGCAGTTGGCGCTTTGGCGGCAGGTGTTGGAGTTTGCTTGACGCCTTTCGGATTCTGACGCGTTAGCGCGGGAGCATTGGGCCCCACCGGCACGGTTTGCACGGCGGGTGTGGGCGTCGGCATTACATCCAAGCGCGCAATGCGTTTGACCGAGAGCGAGCCATTGAGTTCAAAAACGACGGAGCGTGTGTCAGAGACGGGCGTGAATTTGACTTCGGTGCGGGCGCGCAGATATTGCTGCGACGGCGTCAATTCGGCTTCGATCTTGTAATGCTGCACATCCAAGTCGGCGACGCCCTTTTGCGCAGACGCGCTGCTTGGCAACCGATTCAATCCCAGGCAAAGCAACCCGGCGATAACGACCATTGAGAAACTGTGCTTCATAGTTCTGTTTCCTGCTTTCTTGCTCACGTTGTCCTGCTCTGAACTTGATGATCCGCGACTTGCGGCGGGGATTATAGCACCCCGTTTCGGTTTTTGAAGTTACGCATACACGCGCCGCCTAAACCAGGCATAGAACGGAATCCCTTGCCAGCCTTGCGTCTTGACCGGGCGCGGTGCGTTGGCT
>JANOWX010000390.1:0-5354 GCA_031418175.1 Acidobacteriota bacterium
GCTCGCGCGGGTTGGACACTGCAGCGGCTGCGGGAACGGGCCCACGACAGTCTGGCGAATAATGGCGGGATCGATGCCGATGCGTTCGAAAAACTCTGCTCGCGAATGAAGTACTGCGACGGTGATTACGACGACCCGGCAACGTATATTCGCTTGAAACAGTCGCTTGGCGGTGCGACTCGGCCCCTACACTATATGGCTATTCCGCCGAGCATGTTCGGCACGGTGGTACAGGGATTGGCCGCATCAGGCTGCGCGAGAGATGCTCGGATCGTTATCGAAAAGCCGTTCGGGCGCGATCTGGATTCGGCCAAGGCGCTCAACACTGAAATCCAGCAGGTGCTGGACGAAAAACAGATTTACCGCATTGACCATTACCTGGGCAAAGAGACCGTGCAAAACATCATGGTCTTCCGCTTCGGCAACGGCATCTTCGAGCCGATCTGGAACCGCCGCTACATTGACCACGTGCAGATCACGGCGGCGGAAACGGTCGGCGTTGAGAAGCGCGGCGGCTATTACGAAGGCTCCGGCGCCATGCGGGACATGATTCCCAACCATTTGTTCCAGCTTGTTTCGTTGACCGCGATGGAGCCGCCCATCTCGTTCGACGCCAACGCGGTGCGCGACGAACAGGCCAAGATTCTGCACGCCATCTCGCCCTATACCCCCGAAGAAGTACTGACCGACACCGTGCGCGGGCAATACGGCCCGGGCATGCTGAAGGGCGAACGCGTGTCCGGCTACCGGCAGGAAGAGAATGTTGCGACGGACTCGACGACCGAGACCTTTGTCGCGTTGAAGCTGCAGATTGATAACTGGCGCTGGGCCGACGTGCCGTTTTACCTGCGCACCGGCAAGCATCTGAGCAAGCGCGTTACCGAGATTGCGATTCAATTCAAACGCGCGCCCTTCGTGCTCTTCCGCGAAACCTCGATTGGCAAACTGCGCACCAATCGGCTGGTCATACGTATTCAACCCGACGAAGGCATCTCACTGCGTTTCGGCGCCAAGGTGCCCGGGCCCATTATGCGTATGGGCGCGGTCGAAATGGATTTCGATTACGTGGACTATTTCGGCAGCACGCCGAGCACGGGCTATGAACGGCTGCTTTACGATTGCATGACCGGCGACGCGACGCTCTTTCAACGCGCCGACATGGTCGAAGCCGGCTGGCGCGTGATCGAACCGGTGCTGGATATTTGGCAGGCGCTGCCGCCGCGCGCCTTTCCGAATTACGCGGCGGGTTCGTGGGGGCCGAAAGAGGCCGATGAATTGCTGGCGCGCGATGGGCGCGAGTGGCGCAAACCGGACGATTAACAAACCAGAGGTAAAACATGCCAAAAGCCAAACAACCTGCTGATATATCCGCACAACAACCAGAGCTTCAGCAACCGGAGATGCCCATGGCCCAGCCTGGCTATCCACCGCTGGCAAATCCGCTGGCAAATCCGCTGGCAAATCCCATGTACGGCCAAATGCCGCAACAAATGATGCCCCAGCAGATGCTGCCGCAAATGATGCCGCAGCAGATGATGATGCAGATGATGCAAGCCATGATGGGTATGGGCGGCGGGCTGCCCATGGTTGATCCGTCGGCGCTACCCTTCGCGGTGCCCGATGCCGCGGCGGCGGCGGACAAAGGACTGGAGGCGGCCATCATACGGCCGGCCATGCTCAGCGGGCGCATCAAGACGCAACAGCCTTTGCCCACCGGTTCGACGCTTGACTTGCTCTGTCTCAGCAGCGACGGCGCGCACGCGCTCGGCGGCTTGCCCAAGGGCTGCACCATCGCGCTGGCGGGCCCGCCCGGCAAGGGCAAAACGCGCACGGCGCTGGCGGCGCTCGCGCGCGTGGCGGCCTCAGGGATGAAGTGCGCGTTGGTGGTCGCGGAAGAAGGCTTTCATGACAATGTTGCGACGGGCCGCGATGATCTCTGCTCCAGGCTGGTGAAGTTGGGCATGGGCGTCACCGGGATGACCGAAGAGCAATTCGCGCAGACGGCGCTCGCCAATCTTTACGTGCTGGAATCGCAGTATCACAAGGGGCAGCGCTGGGACGATTTCATTCAGCATTACCGCTATGTCGTCGAAAAGCTCGGCGTCAAATTCGTGGTGATTGATTCGCTGAACATGCTCGATCCGCAAAAGAACCGCACCGCCGACAACCTCTCGGCGCTCAAAACCTACAGCCACGAACACGGCGTGACCTGTCTGTGCATAGGGCAAATCCGCGACACAGGTTTGCCGGTGGGCGGCGAGGCGCTGATGCACACTGCCGACGCTGTTTTCCTGCTCGAGGAACTGAGCCTGGGCTCGAAAGAAATCGCGGAGTTTTGGGGCGGCAAATACCGCGAGACGATTGATGTGATCCGCGCCATCAAATGCGTCACCACGCCGATCTTTCCGCACCAACTCAGAATTACGCTCGACAATGAAATGGGCGTGCTGGCCGTGCATCCGGCGCAACCGGCGAGTTACGCGCCGCCCGCGCTGGGGTGAATATTTGGAGTGCGGCGGCTCGACGCCGCTTTGGTATGCCCTCGGCGTGTCAAGCAATGGCGAGCGCGGATGGCCCCGGCGTCTTGGGCTGCCGGTTTTGTCCAATGACAAGGAAATACCAAAGCGGCGTCGAGCCGCCGCACTCCAAAGCAGCGCTTGCCGCATCATGAAACCTCAATAAATTTATGGCTGCCGCCGCTCCACAATTCGTGACTTCCGAAGCAGTCAAAGCCTGGCTCTTTGCGGAAGGTGTGGCGGCGGGCTTTGCTTCGCTACAGCGCGTCGAGCCATTGACGCGCGCGGAATGGCTCGATCAATTCGATTTGCCGCCGCATCTGACCGTCGCCCTCACCGGGTTGGTGGAACGCGAAGGCAGTGCGGCCTTACGCGCTGATTTGCTCGATTCGCTGCCCTTCGTCAGCCTGTGCCGGGGCGTGCTGTTGCCGCTCTCGGGACTGGCGCGGGATAAAACGCAGGCGCTTTTCGGCCTTGCCGCAGCCGAGCAGCCAGCCGGGCAATTGGATGGCGCGGCGCGTTTGAAATTGGTCGAAGACTTCTTCCGGCGCGACTGCGGCCTCACGGTGGCCGACAAGGTCGCGGTGCTGCTGGGCGAACCGTATGGCGGACGCAAAGGCGGCTTCCGGCGCGATTCGCTCTTCAATGTGGTGGCCTCGCTCGCGCTCATTTCGCGCAGCCAGTTATCCGATCGTTTGGCGCGCCTGGGCGATCCGGCGGCCGTGGTGGCGGAGTTGCGTCCGGTCAATCCGCCTGCCGCGCCGCTCAGCGCGCGTGAAGTGCTGTTGGCCTTGCGCGCTCTGCCCGCGCGCGGGCGCAATGAACGCACGCTCGCGTTGCGCTCATTGCTGCTGCGCACCGGCAGAGTCGAGGCATATTTTCTAGCCCGCCTGTTAATGCGCTATGGCGTGCCCGGCTTCGATTTCCAATCCGACCTGCTGGCGCGGTTGGTGGCCGAGCGCTTCGGCGTTGACAGCGAGGCCGTGGCGACGGCGGCGGCGTTGGTCAGCCTGCCCGAAGTCACACACATCCTCGAACTCGAAGGCGAGGCGGGATTGCGCCGCATACGTTTGCAACCGCTGCTGGCCTTTCGTCCGGCGCTGGCGGGGCCTGCGCTGGATGAAGCGGTGCGCTACCCGCTCTGGGTCGAACGCAAATATGACGGCGTGCGGCTGTTGTTGCACAAAGAGACCGATGTGCAAGGCAACGTGCTGGCCGCGGCGTTCACACGCCAGCGCAATGATTGGACGGAACTGGTACCCGGCCTCGAAGCCCTCGTGCGCGCCTTGCCCGCGCGGCGCGTCATCCTGGATGGCGAGTTGTACGCCCTGGTTTACGAACAAGGCCATCTGCGTCCGGCGCAGGTTTATGAACTGCACTCCTGGCTGACGGGCGACCGCAGCCGCCCGCTCAATCTGCGCTATGCCGCCTTCGATCTGATTTATCTGGAGGGCGTTGACCTGACGCAACGCCCCCTGACCGAACGGCGGCTGGCGCTGGAAGCCTTGCTGCGCCCACTCTCGGCCTGGCCGCTGCCCTTGCCGGTGAGCCTTTCAGAGGGGCAACTGGCCGCGACGCGCGCCGATGTCAATCGCCTCTTTCAATTCTTCCGCAAACAGGGTTACGAAGGCCTGGTGGCCAAAGACCCCGCCAGCCCCTATCACCTCGGACGCCGCGCGCGCGCCTGGCTGAAAATGAAACCGGAGTTGACGCTCGATCTGGTCTTGCTCGGCGGATTTTACACGATGGGCGGCGGCGGCGCGCGCGGCTTTGGCTCTTATCTGCTGGGCGCGCGCGGCAATGAGCAAAATGCCGTCGAGGTCGGCGATGTGGCCGGGGTGGATCAGGAACGCTCGCATGCCATCCTCGCTGCGTTGTTTGCGCAAGGGCTGCTGACCGGCCAACGCCTCGAACGCGTAGGCCCGACAGGCCTGAAACAGGGACAAGCCTTCCAACCCGGCATCGTCGTCACCGTCCGGTTTGAAGGCATCGTGCGCGCGCCGGATGGGCGCTTGTCCTTACGCGATCCGAAGATTCTTTCGTTGCGGCCCGACAAGAGCGCTGCCGAATGCGATCAAGTTTCCGCCCTCGAAGCGATTCATTTGAGCGAAAGGCTGGGATAAACCGGCTTGTTTTATTGTTAGCTGCGCGTGGTCATTGAGTAGCCAATTGTGCTCAAGGTTCGATCAAGCAGCATAAGCGAGAAAGAGGCGGCGAGGAGATCACTTCTCCGCGCCGCCTTTTGCAATTCACGGTTGAACGCAAATACGAGCCCCATCAAATGAGCCACCGCTCCGAGAGGAAAGAGGTAAGCCAATGGTGATAGTCAAGTTTGATCTTGTTACTTCATCGCATCTCGGTAATGAAGCCGAGACGGTAGCTGGGACTTGAAAATTTACTTGATAAAGCCCAACCAAACCGGGAGCCAAACCCGCAAAGAGTGGTTTCGTTAAGAGTCGTTCGTCTATTTTGGTGATGTTCTTTGGCAGCGCATTCGGAGTAAAGTTGAAATCCAAGTTAAGCCTCGGCACAGGGCCAGGAACGACCGTAGCTTCACCAGTTTTGGCTGCGCCTTCAGGAACACCCAAACCCACAGCATAAAGTACGAGGGTTTCGCTAGGTCTGGCGGGGTCATCAGCAGTGACAAGCCTGCCATTCAGATGGAAGACCAGCCATGTATCACAGGTACCAGCCCGTTGAGAGAACAGAGTGTCACAAGTACGCAAAATATGAGCATCATTCTCAACTAAGTTGAATCTAGTAGATGTGATGACTTTTCAATCTGCTATCACGAAAACAACGTGAAAACTAGGCCCTCAAAGGGGTGCCTCAAATGGG
>JANOWX010000391.1:0-4019 GCA_031418175.1 Acidobacteriota bacterium
ATCGGGTTGGGATGCGCTACGCGGCGCGTGGTCTTTCAGAATCTGGTGATCTCTGCCTCGGTGATTGCCTTTCTGATCGTCACTTCTATTCTCGGCGTCGTCGGCATCGGGCTGGCGATTGTCTTTCACGAAGGCAGCACGCTGGTCGTCGTTGCCAATTCGCTGCGGCTGCTCGCCTATCGTGAGTAGGAACCAAATCGTATGATGGAAACTGCCCTGAAAATCTTTTTGCCCCTCTATTTTCTCGCTTGGTTTGCGCTGGCGTTTGCATTGCGTTCTTACCTGACTTGGAAGCGCACCGGGCGCAACCCTTACCGATTGGGCAACACCGATAACGCGCACGATTTTGTCGGCGTGTTGTTTCGTCTAACGATGATTGCCTGCGCGGGCGTCGTGTTGATCCACTCGTGGTCGAGCGATCTCTACCGCTTTCTTGTGCCAATCGCTTGGCTGCAACATCCAACGCTGGTCGTGATCGGGTTCGCATTGTTGCTAGTCTCTTTCGTCTGGATATTGGTCGCACAGCAACAGATGGGCGATTCGTGGCGCATCGGGATTGACCACGAGTTGAAAACGCTGCTGGTCAGGAAAGGCGTCTTCAAGTTCTCGCGCAACCCGATCTTTCTGGGCATGCGAGCCAATCTGCTGGGACTGTTCCTCATCCTGCCCAACGCCGTCACGTTGACGGTGCTGGCGCTGGGCGATGCGCTGATGCAGATTCAAGTCAGGCTCGAAGAGGAATACCTGAGCCGCATGCACGGCGAAGAATACGAGCAGTATCGCCGTCAAACGCGACGCTGGCTTTGAGCGGCAGCATTTTCATTCGCAGACTGGCGCTTGAGCCTTACTGGCGGCGGTGCGCGAATGCGTCACGCACGATTTCAAGATTGCGCACGCAACGGTGCAAGTGGAAAGCAAAGGCTGCGCGGAACACGAAACCCATCTGTAAGGAGCAATGGCGATGAAAGAATGGCTCAACCCTTTTACGAGCTTTCGCGCGCGCATAGTCTTTTTTGTGCTGCTGGTGCTGGCGGTGACGATCCTCGTGCTTTCCCTGCTTAACCGCCACTCTGAACAGCGCATAACGCAGTTGGTGGCGCAGCAACTCAGGGATACGTCGCTGGCGGTAGACCTGGCGCAGACTTCGTTTCCCAGCGGCCAATATCTTTACAAGCTCATCCCGCAAGACGGACGGTTGAGCATCGGCCTGGATGAAAGCCACATCATTCACCGCCTGCTCATCGCCGCTGCGGATGGGCGCGTGATTGACAGTTCAGAGCTTGGCGACATTGACCAAACTATTCAGCAAGTACTCGGCGATCTGACACCTGCGCCGTTCACCAAGCCGCCGCGCAACGCGACCACCGATGACCGCGAGCCGGAACAAGTGTTGACTTATCCGGTAGAGACTGAAAGGGGAGTGCGCCGCGTCGTCATTATTATTTCGCCGCATCGGTTAAGTGAGATCGTCCGTGAAGAAGGACGGGAACGCTGGATCGGCATTGCGCTGCTCGGCCTGCTGCTCGTTTTCACCGTCGCGCTGGCAAGCTGGCGCTTCACTCATCCCGTCCGCGAGTTGATGAACGCGGCAGCGCGCGTGTCGTCCGGTGATTTCGATTTCAACGTAACGATCAAGCGCCGCGATGAAATGGGAAGGCTGGCGCAAACCTTCAACGAGATGCTGGACGGGTTACGCGGCAAACGCGAACTGGTAGAGAAATTGCAACGGGCAGAACGCTCTGCGCTAACGGGCCGTATTGCTTCCGGCATCGCGCACGAGATTCGCAACCCGCTCAGCTTCATAAGCCTTTCAGCCGATTATTTGCGCGACAAGTTTGCGCCGTCAGCCGAAGCCGCGCGCAACGATTACACGAAACTGATAGATAACATCAAAGAAGAGATTATGCGGCTCAATGGCATGGTCAGCGACTTTCTGAACTTTGGCCGACCGGCGCGGCTCAAGCTGCGCGAACTCGACGCCCGCGCATTGGTTGAGGAAGTTCTCGTCCTCGTGCGCGCCAAAGCCGAACAGCAAAACGTGCGCGTGAGTGTGCAGGAAGTGACCGGCGATGAAAGCGGCACGGCGTTCGATAGGCAGCTAAAAGCCGATGCTGAGCAAATCAAAACCTGTTTCTCGAACATCGCCATCAACGCCGTGCAGGCAATGACCAACGGCGGCGAACTCACCCTTACCTTGCGTCCACAGCGGAGCGACATCCACATTGAGTTTGCTGATACCGGCCCCGGTATGACACCGGAAACGGTGCAGCAAATTTTCGAGCCATACTTTTCGACTAAAGACACCGGCATCGGGCTAGGGTTGGCGCTGACAAAGAAGCTCATTGAAGACCACGGCGGGCAGATTCTAGTCAATAGCGAAATCGGAGCAGGCACGACGTTCACGATTATTCTGCCGCGCGAGCCTGCGGAGAATCCGCAAGCTGCTGTGTACTGCCGCAAACTGCCGTCTCAATTTGACCAAACACTATAAATGCTTGCGGCGGCGGTGTTATGTGCGACGCCCCCGCGCCTCTGCCAAGCTGGTTGTTGATAAGCGCGCATCAGAGCCTATCTGCGCTGCAATTGTTTGGCAGTATTTTCATTCGCAGACTGGCAACTGATTGGCAGCGCGCGGCAACAGCGCAGCCGCTCTGATAGTTTGAACAGAAACGAGTTTCAACGTTGCTCGATGCGGTAAAGATGCGTGCGGGTGCGCAGATAAAACGCCTTGCCCGCAATCGACGGCGAAGCGAGGAAGCCTTCGGCCAGCGTGTTCTCGGCCAGCTTTTCAAACGCGCGGCCCGGCTTGAGCACGGTCGTTTTGCCCTCTTCGCTGAAGAGCCAAATCTTGCCGTCGGCATAAACGGGCGAAGCTGAATACTCGCCGCCGATGCGCTGTTGCCAGACCTGCGCGCCGGTCTTGGCCTCGAGGCAACTGGCGATGCCGGTGTCGCCGATCATGTATATCAAATCGTCAATCAACAAAATCGAAGGCTTGTTCGACACGCCGCGTTTGACCTTCCACGCGATGGCCGATTCGTCGAGCAAGCCGTTGCCGCCCATGCGCACGGCGAACAATTGTCCGGCGGAAAAGCCCGTCGGAAAGAAAATCATGCCGTGCCCCAACACGGGCCGCGTGCTGGCCGAATGTTGCGCGCGCTCTTCGACACGCCAGAGTTCCTTGCCGGTGAAGGGGTCGTAGCTGTAGGCCGCCTTCGCGCCCAGGCTGAGCATTTCCCAGCGGCCATTGATCTGCGCGACCTGCGGCGTGGCGAAAGCCTTGCGCAAATCGCCATCCGCCGCCGGTTTGCCGTTGGGTTGCAGGTCTTGAAAATCAATCGAGCGGTTCGTCTGCCAGACCGTCTTACCGGTCTTCTTATCCAGCGCAACGACGTATTGCCGGTCGCTGCCGTCGAAGTGCATGAGCAGCAGGTTTTGAAAAATCACCGGCGATGACCCCGAACCGCGAAAGTGGTTGCACTCGAAATCGGTGCGTTGCCACAGCACCTTAAACGTCTTCGTGTCCAGACAGGCCGTGCCCGGCGAACCGAAGGTGATGTAGGCGCGCCCGGCCTCCAACGCGGGTGTCGGCGAGGCGTAGGTGTTGAAGGGATGCGCGTATTGTGGCTCGGCTACGTCAAACAGCTTCAGGTCTTTGATGATCTGGCCGGTGTCGCGGTCTAGGCACAGCGCATAAAGCTGGCGGCCATCTTTCGCCGCCGTCGTCAGCCAGATTTGTTTGCCGTAAAGCACCGGCGACGACCAGCCGCGGTCGTGAATGGCGGTTTTCCAGCCGATGTTTTGCGTCTCGCCCCAATTCAGCGGCAAGCCTTTCGCGTCGGAATGGCCGGTGCCGTCGGGGCCGCGAAATTGCGGCCAGTTGTCGCTGGCGTGGGCGAGCAGGCCGAACAGCAGCAACAGCGGCAGGGTCTTGAGCTTTGCAATTTTCATAAAAGTTCCTCGGTAGAGACACCCCCTCGACGCGCGGCGTCTTTGGAGTGCGTGCGGCACGGGCCGCC
>JANOWX010000392.1:0-3747 GCA_031418175.1 Acidobacteriota bacterium
GTATGAGCACAAACGGAAATCAGGGTCGCCTCTGGGCGATCAACGAAGTCAGCAAGCGCACGCCGCGTGTCATCGCCAACGGCGCCAAAGCGTCCGACCTGTTCGGCAGCAACACCTTCAACGCCAAAGTCATGGCCGAAAAGCTGCCCAAGGCCGTCTACAAATCGTTGCTGCAAACGGCCAAGGCCGGGCACAAGCTGGATCAGTCCATCGCGCCGGCCGTGGCCCACGCGGTCAAAGAGTGGGCGATTGAAAAAGGCGCGACGCATTACACGCACTGGTTCCAGCCCAACACCGGCATCACCGCCGAAAAGCATGACACCTTTTTGACCGTAGACAGCGACGGGCACGCTATCGAACGTTTCGACGCCTCGCAATTGATTCAGAGCGAACCCGACGCCTCGAGCTTTCCTTCTGGAGGACTGCGCGCGACGTTTGAGGCGCGCGGGTACACGGCGTGGGATCCTTCGACGCCGATCTTCATTATGGAGAGCACGAACGGGAAGACGCTCTGCATCCCGTCGGTCTTCATTTCGTATTTCGGCCAGGTGCTGGACAAGAAGACGCCGCTGCTGCGCTCGGATGATTACCTGAACGTGAACGCGCAGAAGGTGCTGAAGCTGTTTAACAGCAAGGCCACGCGCGTCTTTTCGACGCTGGGGCCTGAGCAGGAATACTTCCTGATTGACGAGGCCTTTTATGTGCTGCGGCCCGACCTGGTCGCCAGCGGGCGCACGTTGATCGGCGCGAAGCCGCCCAAGGGGCAGGAGCTGGAAGATCAATACTTCGGTTCGATCAAGGCGCGCATTCTGGCCTTCATGCAGGAATTCGAGCACGAGTTGTTCAAGCTGGGCATTCCGGTCAAGACGCGCCACAACGAAGTCGCGCCCTCGCAATACGAGAGCGCGCCAATGTTTGAAGCCGTGAGCGTGGCGACCGATCACAACCAGTTGACGATGGAGATGCTGCGCCAAGTGGCCAAGCGCCATAACCTGGCCTTCCTGATTCACGAGAAACCCTTCGCCGGCATCAACGGCAGCGGCAAACACAACAACTGGTCAATAGCGACCGACGACGGCGAGAACCTGCTGGAACCGGGCGCGACGCCCGAAAAGAATCTGCAATTTCTCTGCTTCCTGCTCGCCACGATGAAGGGCGTGTTCAAACATCAGGGCGCGTTGCGCGCGGCTATCGCCAGTTCGGGCAACGATCACCGGCTGGGCGCGAACGAGGCGCCGCCCGCGATCATCTCGGTTTTCCTGGGCGACGCGCTGACCAAGATTCTGGACGCCATCGAAGCCGGCAAGCTGAAAGGCGCGACTTCGGAAAAACAAGTCATCGCGCTGGGCATCTCCAAACTGCCCGAAGTCGCCAGAGACAACACCGACCGCAACCGCACCTCGCCGTTCGCCTTCACCGGCAACAAATTCGAGTTCCGCGCGGTGGCCTCGTCAGCTTCCACCGCAACGCCGATGGCGACGTTGAATTCGGCGGTGGGCGAAGCGTTGGCCGAGATGGCGGCGCGGCTAGAAGCTTCACTCAAAAAGACGAAAGACTTCGACAAGGCCGTGATTGACGTCATCAAGCAGTTCGTGGTCGAAACCAAAGCGATTCGCTTCGAGGGCAACAACTACTCCGACGAATGGCGCGACGAAGCGGCGCGGCGCGGCTTGCTCAATCTCGCCAAGACGCCGGAAGCCTTGCTGCAACTCAAGACCAAAGAGGTCAAGGCGCTCTTCAAAAATTCGGGCGTATACAAACCCGACGAACTCGATTCACGCTATCACCTCGAAATCGAACGCTACATCAAAGACCTCGAAATCGAAGTCGCGGCGATTCGGGAACTGGCCCTGACGGCGGTCTTGCCGGCGGCTTACAAACATCAGGCGCAGGTGGCCGGCGCAGTCGCGGCGCTCGCCAGCATCGGCCTGAACGGCTCCGCGCTCGACAGCCAGAAAGCCGATGTCGAAGCGCTGGCGCAATTGATCGCCGATCTGAACGGCGCCGTCGCCGCGCTGGATCACGCGGTCGAAAAGGCCGAAAGCGACAACGTCGAGAAGAAAGCTGCCGCCTTTGCCGCAGGCGTTTCGACCGCGATGGTCGCGCTGCGCGAAGTCTGCGACAAGCTGGAAGGCGTGGTGGATGATTGCCTCTGGCCGTTGCCCAAATACCGCGAGATGCTGTTCCTGGTGTAGTGGAAACTTACGCTGAAAAGCGAAGGGGTGTCAGGTGGCCGTTGCTGCCTGACACCCATTTTTGTTTGGGTTGAACAATTGAAAATGAGGGGTCCACGAAAACGTGACCACCTCAAACTACCATCCGCACCGTGCCTAACGCATCCGTCAACATCCATTGCCATTGCTTGTCGCCTGTTTCCGTCGCGTCATACACCACCAACAACTGCCCGTTCCGATAGCCGTACTCTTTCTGCAACACGGGCGGCAACATAGGGGCGTTATCCACCACCGGCACCTTGTATTCCGCCACCAACTCGCCACCCACGCCATACACCTGCCACCAGATTTCCGTTGTTGCACCGTTGCTGATGATGCGTCGGGTCCGCCGTCCGCTCGCGTCATAGGCGTAGCTGTGGCTCTTGTTATCCTTCCCCACAGCTTTCACCAGCCGGTTCTCAGCGTCATACGTCCGCTTGCCCGCCACCAAGTTACTCGCCGTGCTGTCCGTCCAACTGTCAAAGATCAGATTCCCGGCTTCATCATACTTCATCCGGTCGGCGTGATCGCGCGCAGGGTTGACCGTATCGCCATCCGCCGCCAGCCGGTTCGTCGCGGCATCCACCGTGTACTTCTTCAAGCTCGGCCAATTGCTGACACCCTGCGTCGTGTTCAACGGGGCAGGATCAATCATACAGGTAGGCTTGCTTGCACTCTGCCAGCTCCTCAACTTTCACTTCGTTGCCGTTACCGTCATACGAATACTTCCCGGTCTTTTCGGTCACGCTCGTCAGCCGATTGAGCACGTCGTAGTCCCCCAGCGCAACACCCCGCGATCCTACGAACTACACGCCGTTGGCTTACTTGATGCGGTTCAAGTAGTCGTATTCGTAAGTGCTGCTAATGGCAGCTTCTCTATTTATCAACGGCTTTCTACTTCAGCTTTGCAATTCCGATCTCGCCAGAATGGCTCACAAAAATCATCCAGGATAAAGTGTCGTCAAATACCTCAATGTCATCTGTTGACGGGTACCAGATATATTCAAACAACTGACATAGATCACTAAATTGGATACGGTCAATCGTTTTCATTTGGTCCCAGTTAATCAAAACAGAATCGTTGGGGCTTATCATTGCGTTGTGCACAACTTCGGCAAAATCGAAGTTGTCATTCCCGGCGTTGAGATCAGTTAAAATGGTTGACCTTTTCCATAGGGATCGTATGAAGGTTAAATCATCAATTGCGTGACTTAGCTCCAAAAGGCTTGTTAGCCTTTCTCGGATTAGCCGTGCTTCTTCTTGATCCAAAGAGATTATCTCTGGGAATACACTGTTTGGATTTTCTTGCTTGTAGTTTCTTACTTTGAATGATTCCATTCCGCCTCCTTTATTCGATAGGAACTGCGCCAGATTTCCCTCCTTTGCCACGTTTACCCTCTGTGTAATCCTTGTCATTACCCAAATCTTTTCAGTTTTGCAGTTCCTCTTTTTGGCCCTGAAAGGGCCGTGGATATTAGCCGGTGGTGAAGCGCTGCGCGGAACCACCGGACAAGATGTCACCATTTTCGCGCCC
>JANOWX010000393.1:0-3558 GCA_031418175.1 Acidobacteriota bacterium
TGGTGCCGCAAGTCGCACGCATTTGAAAACCGCTGTAAGGCCGCCAGGCAGGGAATTGCAGGGTCAATTCATTCTCAACCTGAACCAGAGAGTCTCAACGCCAAGACGCCAAGACGCCAAGACGCCAAGCGCGCCAAGCAAAGCCAAGAAAAAATCACAGGCATTCTCCTGGCTTCCTTGGCGCGCTTGGCGTCTTGGCGTTTCGATTTGCGAGAATGAATAGACCCTACAGGGAATTGCTGGTGTGCAGGCCTTGGCGTTTATACTGGTTTTATGACCACCGACGGAACAAACAGAAATCACGAAACAGACGGACAAGCCGGGAAAGCCGCGTCGTATTTGCTGGATTCTCTGCAAGCGCGTCCGCGCGCTGTGCTGCTCATCTGCGCGTGGGCGCTGATTGCCGGGCTGCTGGCCTGGGGGCCGGTCGGGCATCCTGAATTTGGGTTGCGCGGCGACATGCCGTTGCATTACCACATCCTGCGAGCCTACGCCCAGAGTGTGGCGGAGGGGAACTGGCTGCCGCATTGGGCGGGCGTGCTGGATGGCGGCCGGGGCGATGCGCTTTTCACGTTCTATCCGCCGCTGGCATATTTCAGCAGCGTGTTGTGGCTGAAGCTCTTCAACCTTGAATTGTTGATGGCGCTCAAACTCACATTGGTCTTGAGCCTGTTCGTGGCGCAAGCCAGCGCTTACTATTTTGCGCGCGCTTTCTTTGCGAGCGGTGGCAGCTTGCTGGTTGCACTGCTTTACGTCAGCCTGCCAGCCTTGCCGTTACTGGGCTTGAACCGTTCCTTCTTTGCCAATGCTGTTGCGCTCAGCCTGGTTCCGCTGACCTTGCGCGGCGCTTATGAATTGTTGCTGGGCGCGCGTTGGCGTGCTGGCATGGCCGCGTTTGCGCTGGGTCTGAGCGGGGTCATTCTTTCGCACGTAATCACGACCTATCTGTGCGGCAGCGCCCTGGTGTTGCTGGCGCTCGTTTGCTGGCCGCAAGCCGGTTGGCGCGGCGTGTTGCGGCTGGCTGCGGGCGGCGGGTTGGTCTTGGCGCTCACGGCCTTCTTCCTGGCGCCGCAACTGCTCGAACTGTCGTGGGTGCATATTCAATTGCAGGCGGCGCGGCAGGATTACCGCAACTATTTGCTGTTTGCCCCACCGGCTGATGGGGGCCAATACCGGCAAGCCTGGGCGGTCGTGAATGAACTCGGCAGCGCCGCCACGTTGGCGCAGGTTTGCCTGGCGCTGCTTTACCTGTTCGCCTGTTGGCCGTTGTTGCGAAGCGGCGAGCGCGCGGCGGCGCCGGTGCGCTTTGGGTTGGCGCTGGTGTTGTTTGCGTTGGTCATTTCGTTGCCGGTCACGGCCTTTGTGTGGCGCTGGTTGCCCGGCTTGCCCTTCATTCAATTCCCCTGGCGCTTTTTGCCCTTTGTTTCGCTGGCTTGCGGATTGATCGTGGCCGCCGCGCGCACGGATGGGGTAGGTCACTGGCGCGCGCTTCAACCACTGGCGCGCGCGCTGCTGGCGTTTTGCCTGACGTTGACGGCGCTCGCCAACCTCGGTTTGACTTGGGCCAGTTTGCAAACCGCCGCACCCAAACTGACCACAGTTCAAGCGGTGCAGTTCCTCAACGCTACTGAAGGCGCAAAACTTTCGCTGGAAGCAGCCGCCCGGTTGGAAAGCGAGGACAGCGTGCGCAGCATAGCCTACACGGCTAATCAAGTTTACTTCCGGCCACGCACGGCTGAGACAGCTTTTTACCCCCCTGCCACGCAACCAGACGGTCTCAGCATTCTGAACGGACGCGGCCACGTCATCAGCCAAAGTTTGCGCAACCAACAGCGCGAATTCGTGCTGGATTGCGCCGAGACTGTCAGCGTCCGGCTTGAAACGTATCGCTACCCGCATTGGGTTATCCGGCTGGATGGCCGCGAGATCGAGCCGCAGACCGAAGCGGGCAGCGGCTTGATGTTGGTTGAAGTGCCGGCAGGCCAGCATACGCTGACGGCCAGCTTCGAGCCGCGCCATTGGCTGGAACGCTTGGCGCGTTGGCTTTCGGTTTGTGCGTGGCTAGGGTTCTGTGGCTGGCTGGTTGGGCAAGCGTTCAAGGCGCGCCGAACACGGCGGCAGCCGCGTCTTGATGCACCTGCGTAAAGGCCGCGTCAGCAGGGGCCTGATCACAAGCGAGTTTGTAATGCTGGGGTTGAAGTCAAAAGTCGTCGTCTTCGCTTTCCGGCAAGAGTTCTTGCGCCACCAGTTCGCGCCATAACGAAAGAATGGCGGCCTCGGCCTGCGCCACGTTCAAGCAGTCGATCACTAGGCCAGGGTCGCATTTGAGTTCAGGGAAGGCTTGAAGCAACACCGCCAAATCACGACGATCTGTCCACGACTTTGGCTTGCCGCGCCGTTGGTAATGCGAGATGACTTTGCGCGATCAATTCGCTGGGGAGAAGCACTTGCACCTCTGCCACACGCTGAGCTGGCGGCAAAGCAGGTACAGGACGAATGTCCACCAGGTGCCGATTGCCTTCTTTGCGCAGTTGAAAGACGCAATAGCCCAGCCCTTCACGGATATTCCGCACACGCACGGCGATCTGAAACCGCTGGCTGAGGTACGCGCGCAACTCTTCGGCCAAGGCCACGGCACGCGTCGAGAGTACGTCCACGTCCTCAGTCGTGCGGCGTTCACTGACGTAGGCATTGACCGCCTGCGCGCCAAACAACACCGCATCATCACGCCCGCGCAAAAATTCCAGCACGGCGGTCTGAAGCGTGGCGAGCGGCAACGGCTCATTCATCGCAAACTCCCAAAAGACGGCTGCGTCAGCAACGAAAGGCATCAGGTTACTCCCAAAGTGAAAGGCGGACTGAGAAACCATAGCTTCTCAATCCGCCTTCCGCAATCATCAATTGGACATCCAATACGTCAAGCGATTCCCAACCGTATCACTATCCACCAGGGCCACCAGTGGGCCGGTGTCAATCAACGTCGTAGGCTTGGTCACGGCAGTTTCAATCCTTGCTGTTGCAACTTGGCGATGACGCCGCGCCCAAAGGCGTCGCGCTCACTGACCGTCCGTTCGAATGGTTCGCGGCTATCAATCACGCCGAGCAAACCTTCGATTTGTTCAAATGAAGTTTGTGCTGCTCCGTTTTCTGTTTCAGCCAGCGGCTTGAGCAGCGCATCCAACGACGTGCCTTGCGCTGCGGCTTGCTCTTGCAGGGTGCGCAGCAAGGCGGCCGTGGAAGGTTCGAGTTGCATTGTTACAGTTGGCGTAGTCATACGGTTACTCCCGAGCTTGTCGGCAAAAAATTGGAGCGAGCCATTCACATCAGTTTGGCAAAGCCTGCCTGTTCAAAATGACGGTCGGAGGTAAACGCCTCAGTGATTCGGTTCTGTTCCATCACGACAAAGCTGGTGCAGTCGGTCAACCCCCAATCCTTATCGGCGCGGCGGCAATATAAGACCCAGGCTTGTTGCAGCAAGCGTTGCCTGAGCGGAAGGATGCGCACCCACGCCATTTGCCGTAAGCCATCCAGATAGGCAATGGCGGCGGCGCGGTTTTT
>JANOWX010000394.1:0-3346 GCA_031418175.1 Acidobacteriota bacterium
GTCAATCACAACCTGCACACTGACGGCGCAGGTAGTTCTCACTCTTACAGCAAAGGCACAGGGGTTGACCGCGATGCCGGTGAAATCACGGCGGTGAGTGACGGTTATCACGGCTGGTTTTGGCGCAATCGCAACAGCAACGATGTGACGATTACGCTCAAGACTTCGGGCGATTACAAAAGCATCAAGCGCATGTGATGGGGCCGCAGAAGACGCTTTCGCCTGTAAGCAATGAATGAAATGCCAGCCTCATCAACTGCGCCTTTACCGCTTTGGCGCAACCGCGCGTTCAAGCTGCTCTTCGGCGCGCAAATCGTCTCGCTGTTGGGCAGCGGGGTGACGACGGTGGGGCTGGCGCTCTTCGCTTATCAGCTCACTGGCGGCGCGTCGGCAACAGCCATCATCGGCAATGCGCTGATGTTGCGCATTCTTGCTTTCCTGCTCTTCTCGCAACCGGCGGGTGTGATCGCCGACCGCGTCAGCCGCAAAAAGATTTTGATCGCCGCTGACCTGTTGCGCTTCGGCCTGCTCGCGCTCTTTCCGTTTATTACCGCCGTCTGGCAGATTTACGCGCTGATCTTCGCCATCAATGCAGTGACGGCTTTTTTCACGCCAACTTTCGAAGCCAGCATTCCTGAAGTCGTCGGCAATGAACAGTACGTTCAGGCGCTCTCGTTTTCGCGCGTAGCCGTTGACATCGAAGCCGTCGCCGCGCCTGCGGTCGCCGGTCTGCTGGTCGGGCTGCTCGGCGTGCGCTGGGTCTTCTGGTTCGACGCTTTCACCTATCTTGTTTCTGCCTTGCTCGTCGCTGTCGTTGTCATTCCGCAAACCACAAAAGAGACTACACCGCTTTCGTGGCGCACCTTCCTCAGTGAAATCACTTACGGCACGCGCGTCTTGCTGCGCGAGCCATCGCTGCGCCAGGCGCTCATACTCAGTTTTGCCGAAGCGACTGCGGGTGCGGCGGCAATCGTGGTGACAGTGGCTTATGTGCGTGATGTGTTGGGACGTGGCGAAACAGCATTCGCTATTGTGATGGCGGGACTCGGACTTGGTTCGACGCTGGCGGCGATTCTGCTGGGACGCGCTACGGGGCGTTATGAACGGGGCGCGCAGACCGAGGCAGCCCTGCACGGTCGCCGTCATCGCTGGGCGGCGCAAGCATTGCTGCTCGGCGGGTTAATGCTGGGGCTGTTGTTGCTGCCCGGCATACTCGTGCCGCCGCTGTTTGTTTTCGGTCTGTTATGGATTTTGAACGGCGCTGGGCAGGCGCTGATTGCGATTCCGTCATCAACGTTGCTGGCCGAACATACGGTGTCAGACGAGCGCGGGCGCGCTTACGCCGCGCACTTTGCGCTGACGCACGCTTGCTGGCTTATCACCTACCCGGCGGTCGGACAGGCGGCGGCAAAATGGGGGGCGCCTGTGACGTTCACTGCGGCAGGCGTTGTGTGCCTGCTGATCACACTGGCGGCAAAGTCCGTCGGGCGCGGGCCGAGCGGCGCGCACGCACACGATGATGCGTTACGAACTGAATAGAATGGGTGACAAGCAAGTAGACGTGAGGCAACTACATTCGAAGGCCAAGACCGGCTAATTCGACTGCCGTAATACTGAAAAATATTTTGAGTCTGACCAGCCTGAAAACAGACTGGGTTATTAAGCCAAGCCAGCTTCTTCACGGCGACCTGCTACTCAAGCTCCGGGTCAAACTGCCGCACGTACTCGAAGACGGCGAGTTCACCCGCGTCGGAGAGACGGCTGCGCGCCGCGTTGACGTGCGCTTCCTGGCCGCCAGCAACCGCGATCTCTCGAAGATGGTGGCGGACGGGCGCTTCCGCGAAGACCTCTTCTTCCGCCTCAAAGTCGTGCCGGTTCATCTGCCGCCCTTGCGTGAGCGGCGCGAAGACATCCCGCTGCTGGCCGATTACTTTTTGAAAGAAGTGGCGCAGCGTTACCAGCGCCCAAGACTGCACTTTGAGAAGGATGTCTTCCGCTACTTCCAGACTTACTCCTGGCCGGGCAACGTGCGCGAGTTGAAGCACACGGTCGAGCGTCTGGCGGTGATCGCGGAAGGCGATGCGGTGAGTACTAACGAGCTGCCGGAGAATCTGACTGCAACGACCGGCCACGCGGCCAACGTCCTGATTCAACTGCCGGATGACGGGATTGATCTGGAAGAAGTGGAGCGCGAGATTCTGCGTCAGGCGCTTGAAAAACATGGCGGGAATCAAACGCGTACAGCCCAATATCTGAACGTCACACGGAGCGCGTTGATTTATCGCATGCAGAAGTACGGCTTGCAGTCAGTCGAACCTGCCGAAGATGCACAGTAAATTTGATCGGAGCCGCATCACACATACCTTGCTTGTCGGAATCAGCCCCATTTTGCCAGTAACTCTCCGATCTCATCGGTCAGTCGCCTGGCTTTTGCCGCCGAGAGCTTCCCGGTCAATGCTGCGTTCGTACACTCGCGGAGATGATCACGCAGCATATTGCCTTGTACGCGCCGCAATGCCGCAATGACGGCGCTGAGCTGATGCGCGACTTCGACGCAGTCGCGCTCGTTCTCGATCATTTGTTGCAGACCGCGCACCTGTCCTTCAATCCGTTTGAGGCGCGGCAATTGCTTACCATGAGACGGGGATACCCCTTGGCGCCCGTTTTTAGAGCGAATCATTGAATTTGCTGACTCCTTCCTGTCGGGATGGGGGTGGCAAAACGCGGCGTTTTTGGTCCTTCTGAAGGGCCGAAATGCCGAAAGCCGAATGGCGGGGTGTTGTCACCACTCCGCCATTCCTTTTGATGAAGCCCAGATTTGGCTTGTCTGGAAACAGACAAGCCGTTGTCCATAAACAAACATCTCTTGATCTAACTCTGACTACGATTGCGTTGCCAGACTCGCATTATGGCGAGTCCCTTATCATCGCCGCAACCGTTTAATCACGCGTCACTGTCTTAAAACCGATTCGCAGATGAAATTAGCCTGGTTGTTGCTACGCCTGTTCGTGATAGCCATTTCGATCAACTACGTCTGGGAGATTATTCAGGCGCCGCTCTACGTTGGGATGAAGAGTTTCAAGCTGGCGTGGTGGCACTGCGGGCTGGCAGCGCTGGGCGATGGGTTGCTGGCGCTATTGATCTATGCGGTTGGCTGGGCTGTATTGCGCAAGCGGAATTGGTTTGCGCATCCGGGTGCGAGGGGCTACGCCGTGATGCTGCTGGCTGGGCTGTTGATCGGCTTCGGCATCGAATGGCTGGCGGTCTTCATCGCTAAGCGGTGGGCCTACACAGCGCAGATGCCGCTGGTGCCATTGCTCAATGTCGGCCTCGCTCCTGTCGCGCA
>JANOWX010000395.1:0-9747 GCA_031418175.1 Acidobacteriota bacterium
CATGTCGAATTTGTAATCGCCCTGCGCGGCCAGCGCCGTGCGTTTCATCTCGTCGCTCAGCGGCCCCATCGAAGACTCGCCGAAAATCTGTGTCGTCACGCCCTGCCGCAATTCGCTGAGCGAGCGGTAATCCACGATCAGCGAAGTCTCGGAGTGCGAGAGCATGTTGATGAAGCCCGGCGCAACGGCGCGGCCTTGGCGTCCACGACGGTCGCGGCTTTGGCTTTGGATAAATCGCCGAGCGCGGAAATTTTGTCGCCTTTGATGCCGACATCGGCGCGGCGGGGCTTGCCGCCCGTGCCGTCGTAAAGCATGCCGTTGCGGATGACGAGGTCGTAGGCGCGCGCGTTTTGGGCGTAGCTGCCGGACAGGAATTGGAACACCAGCAATAGACACAAGAGAAGTTTTTTCATGGGATGGTTCTCTGTTGGCACGCAAACTTGCGCCTCAAGCGGCTTGTTGCATTTGCGCGCCCAGTTGAAACAAAAACTCCGGCGCGAAGTCCGCGCCGTTCGGCCATTCAATCGTATTGGTTTCGGGGTTGACGGCGACCTGGCGAAAGAAGGCCAGGTCTTGCAACGGCGCAAAGACCTCGCCATAAAGCTCGGCTTGCAGGTCTATTTCCCGCACGGCGCCGTTATTGAAGCCGACTTGCAGCTTGTATGCTTCGAGATAGTTCACCGATGTAACTCGCAAAAACATTCAACTCTCCTTGTTTCAAGCCAGCGGTGAAATGCGCAGCAACGGACGCCGTCCCTGGGCGCGTTGCCAGTTGTCCGCCAGTTCCGCCTGCTGCTGTTCAGACCACTCAAACAACATTTTCAAAGCCCGCTTCGTCATCGTGCCGGTCACGATTCCGCTGCCGATTTCCACCGATACTTCCTGCTCCTGATAGCGCGCATGAAAGTGCGGTGGGTCGTGGTCATTGTAGTTCATAAAAACCACAAGACCGTAAAACCTGCTCAACTCAGGCATCGCGTTACCTCCTATTGCGCCTTCGCCAAATTAATGACGATGTCCCAATGGAAGCGCACGAACTTGTTTAGCGCCTCTTCCAAAATGCGTTCCTGATCGCTGTGCGCGCCGTAACCTTTCGGCCCGTCTTCGCTATCGGTCATTGGCCCGACGCCATAACACTCCACGCCTTTCGCGCGCAGGTACGCCATATCGGTCGCGCCCGTGCTCATCGTCGGCAGAGTCACGGTGTTGTAATGCTGTTTGACGGCGGCCTCCAGCACGCGGAAGGCCTCGGCATCAATGC
The DNA here is from genome assembly GCA_031418175.1 of Acidobacteriota bacterium. GTDB lineage: Bacteria > Acidobacteriota > Blastocatellia > RBC074 > RBC074 > JACPYM01. Next base: position 1,262 of record JANOWX010000395.1, read on the forward strand.
GCGAAGGCCGCGCGTGAGGGCGCGTGTTGCGGTCGTTTTTGGCGACGGTGACCGCCGGGTCGTTGATGACTTTGCGGATTTCGGCGAGCAGGTTATCGAGGTTCTCATCCGGCAAGGCGCGCACATCCAGCGTGGCTTCGGCTTCGGATGGAATCACGTTGATCTGATAGCCGCCCTTGATGATGTTCGGCGAGATCGAAGTGCGCAGCATCGAATGATGGCGTGGTTCGTTGACGGCAAAGTATTCCTGAATCGCGGCGGACATTTCCGGATTGGCGACGTTGCGGTAACGATTCGCTTCGGCGGGCGTGCTGATGCTGGCGAGCCGTTCAAAATACGCCCTGGTCGTGTCGTTCAAGCGCAGCGGCGTTGACCACGCGGCTAGTTTGGCGATGGCTTGCGACAGGTGCACGACGGCGTTGGTGCGCAGCGGCACCGAACCGTGCCCCGCCGGGCCGCGCGCGGTGAGCGTTACGCCGTTCGGAATCTTTTCGGAAGTCTGCACCGTGGCGAAACGAATCTGGCCACCCGTGCGCGTGACGCCGCCGCCTTCGGCAAAGCAGAACTCGGCGTCAATTTCCGGCCAGTGTTTTTCGACCATGAAAGCAATGCCAAATTGCGTGCTGGCTTCTTCGCCCGCCTCGGCCAAAAAGATCAGGTCGCGGTCGAGCGCAACGTTCATCCGTTTGAGTTGCAACATCACCATCAGGCAGGCCACAACGTTGTCTTTGTCATCCACTGTGCCGCGCCCGTAAACGTAACCGCCCTCACGCGTCGCCGAAAACGGCGGATGCGTCCATTTGGCCGGATCAACCTTGACGACGTCGGTGTGGCCCATAATCAACACGGGGCGTTTCTTGCCCGTGCCGCGCAAACGCGCGACCAGATTGGGGCGGTTGGGATCGTTGGCGAAAGTTTTGTTCTCGATGCCTTCTTTGTCCAAAACGGATTTCAGATAGTCCACGACCAGCTTTTCATTGCCCGGCGGATTGCTCGTGTCCAGCCGCAAGATCGCCTGGAAGTGGCGCATGGTTTCTATTTCGATTTTGGCCCAGTCGGCCCGATCGGTTTGTTGTGATTGCGTGACGGCGGCGCTCACAAAAAGCATGGGTAACAGCAGCAGTGCAATCACCGCCTGCATCATTCGCTTGGTCATGTGAGTTTCCTTTCGGTTTCTGTGTGTTGACGGTCACGGTTGCGCAACCTGCCTGAGGTTACGCAGTTCGATCATGCGGTGAACGGCGCGCGTTTCGCAGTTACGCGTAACGCACGGGCTGCCTTGCTTGCCTGCGCAAAACGATGGCGGACGCCCTACAAGGCAGCGATCAGCGCCTGCATTTTGGCAATTTGCTCTTGCAACTCGGTGGCGCGGGCGCGCGAAGCTTCGACTACTTCGGCGGCGGCGCGGCTGATGAAATCGGCGTTGCCAGGCGTTTTTCCAAGCCGGCCAATTCGTTCGCCAGTTTCCCGGCCTCTTTGTCCAGGCGTGCTTTCTCTTTGTCGAAATCAATCAGGCCGGCCAGCGGGACTGAAACTTCCGCGCCTGCAATGACCGCGCGCGCGCAGCCTTTTTCGGCGGCGAGTTGCTCTACCAATTGCAATTCATCTAGGCGCGCGAGGCGTTGGATGTGCGGGGCCATCTTTTCGAGCACGGCTTTGCTGGCGTCGTCGGCGGGCGCGATTTGGGCTTTCAACAGCACCGAGGGCGCGATGTTGAAGGTGGCGCGCAGGCTGCGCAGTTTGGTGATGAGTTCGATCACCAGTTCCATCTCGCGTTCGGCGCGCCCGTCCAGTTGGGCGGCGTTGTGTTGCGGGAACTCGGCCAGGCAGATCGTTTCGCCGTTTTTGTTTGGCGGGCGCGGCAGCCGTTGCCAAAGCTCTTCGGTGATGAAGGGCATCAGCGGATGCAACAGGCGCAGGCTGCGTTCGAGGATGTAGATGATGCGGCGTTTGACCGCCGTGCTTTGCGGCGTGCTTTCCTTGGCGGTGACGAGCGGCTTCGACAACTCGATATACCAGTCGCAGAAGTTGTCCCAGAAGAAGTGGTAGAGCAGCGCCGCCGCTTCGTGAAAGCGAAACTCGGTCAGCGCGTCGTGCACGTCGAGCGCGGTGTGGTTGAAGCGGCTCAGAATCCAAAGGTCGGCCAATTCGGGCGGCGCGAGTTCGGTCTCCCAGTCCTCAATACGGGGCGGCTCGCCGCTTTCCATAATCTCATCGCAATTCATCAAGACGAACCGCGTGGCATTCCAAATCTTGTTGGCGAAGTTGCGCGCCGATTCCAGCTTCGATTCCTGCAAGGTCAGCGTCAGGCCGGCGGTGGATGCGGCGGTCAACGCGAAACGCGCGGCGTCGGTGCCGTATTTGTCGAACACATCGAGCGGGTCAACCACGTTGCCTTTGGTCTTCGACATCTTCTGGCCGTGCGGGTCGAGCACCAGGGCGTTGATGTAAACCGTGCGGAAGGGCACCTCGCCCATGAATTTCAGCCCCATCATCATCATCCGCGCGACCCAGAAAAAGATGATGTCGTTGGCCGTGACCAGCACGTCGGTCGGGTAATACTGCTTCAGGTCTTCATCATTTTCCGGCCAGCCCAGCGTCGAGAAGGGCCAGAGTTGCGATGAGAACCAGGTGTCGAGTACGTCTTCGTCTTCGGTCAACACGATGGCAGAATCAGCGCCTTTGGCTTTCAAACGTTCGCGCGCTTCGGCTTCGTCACGCGCCACGACGATTACGCCGTCGGGCGTGTACCAGGCCGGGATGCGCTGGCCCCACCAGAGTTGGCGCGAGATGCACCAGTCCTGAATGTTCTCGAGCCAGTTGAAATAAATCTTGCTGACGCTTTCCGGGATAATGCGCGTGCGGCCGTCGCGGACGGCGGCGATGGCGGGTTCGGCGAGTTCTTTCATACGCAAAAACCATTGCGTCGAGATCAGCGGCTCGACGACTGTGCCGCTGCGTTGGCAATGACCGACGTTGTGCGTGTATTCCTCGGTCTTGAGCAACAGGCCGAGCGCGTCGAGATCGGCGACGACCTGTTTGCGGGCGGCTTCGCGCGTCAGGCCGCGATAGGGTTCAGGCGCGGCGTCGGTGATACGCGCGTCCTTGCCGATGACCTGGATGAATTCGAGGTGGTGGCGCTTGCCCATCGCAAAGTCGTTCGGATCGTGCGCGGGCGTGACTTTGACAAAGCCGGTGCCGAAGTCCTTTTCGACAACTTCATCCTGAATAAACGGAATCGCGCGCCCGATCAGCGGCAACGTCGCCTGTTTGCCGCTGACCGATTGATAGCGTTCATCGTGCGGATTGAAAGCCACCGCCGAATCGCCGAGCATCGTTTCGGGCCGCGTCGTTGCCACCACAATGAAATCGCCAACGGGCGTCGAGAGCAAGCCGGATTTGTGCTCGCCTGCTTCATTGCCAGAGGGCGCCGCCGCGTAAGCTTCGGCCAAACCTTCGACGCGCTCTGTCACCTTTCGGCCAATCGGATAGGCGATGTGCCAGAGGTTGCTCTTGACCGCTTTCATCTCGACTTCCAAATCGGAAATCGCCGTCTGCAAACCGGGCGACCAGTTGACCATGTATTCGCCGCGATAGATCAGCCCGTCGTCATACAACCTGACAAACACTTCTTTGACCGCGTTCGACAAGCCCTCGTCCATCGTGAAGCGTTCGCGCGTCCAATCCACCGAATCACCGACGATGCGCATTTGTTTCTGAATCGTGCCGCCCGAATGCGCGCGCCATTGCCAGATGCGTTCGACAAATTTTTCGCGGCCCATTGCGCGGCGATCCAGGCCCTCGGCAATCAGTTGTTTTTCGACCACCATCTGGGTGGCGATGCCCGCGTGATCGGTGCCGGGCAGCCACAGCACGCGGTCGCCCGACATGCGCCGCCAGCGCGCCAGCACGTCTTGCAACGTGTGATTGAGCGCGTGGCCCATGTGCAAATAGCCCGTCACGTTGGGTGGTGGGATGACCATCGTAAAAACAGGCGCTTGCGGGTCGAGGTTGGTTTCGGGCGTGAAGTAGCGCTGCTGTTCCCAGTAGGGATACCAGCGGCCTTCGCAGTCTTTGGGTTCGTAGGTCTTGGGAATTTCCATAATTGCCTGGGGTTTTGCAGCGATGCGAACAAGGCGGCAAGTATCGCTAATCAGGCGTGAACTGACAACCGCCCCTCGTAGTGGCGAATTTATTCGTTCAGCGTTGTGACTGAACGAATAAATTCGTTACTACGAGGGGCGGTCTTTATCTACCAAGAGGTCTGGCGGGAGGTCTGGTTGTTAAAGCGCTAAATATCCAACACCGCATCAGTAATTTCTGCTCGATAGGGAACTGGCGCTGGCGCCGCTGATTGATTCAGGCGCGCGAGCACTTCGCTGGCGACACGTGGCGCGATGTCCTGGGCCAGCCGCGTGGTCAGGTGTTCGAACATTTGCGTGGCGAATTGCGCGAAGTGCGCCGAGAGTTGCAGCGAAACTTGCGCCGTGACGCGCGCGGCGATGTCGTCAATGACGCTTTGCGGAATGCTGGCCGTGGTGATGGCTTCGACCGAAGTCAGTTTGACCGCCTGTGTGATCGTGCCGGCGGGCGGCGCCACGGGCGCAACGAATTTGGGCGGCGCGAAAACCAGCGGCGCGGATGGCAATACATCATCCAGTTCCAGCACATCGTCAAGCTCAAGCAGGTTGTCGAAAGCCCCGTCGTTCAGTTCCGGCTGAACATAGGCGGAACTGGCCGCGGCAAACGAGCCGGTATCCTGTCGCGGGGTTTCGTTGACCGGCTCGACGACCTTTGGTGTGCCAGTCAGGACGCGCACTTGCGGCAAATCGCCGGTGTCCGGAGCCACGGCAGCCAGCTCAGCTTCGGCGAGCGCGCCGTTTGCAAGAGCGCTTGCCGGTGATTGCGTCGTAGGCCAGACAATCGGCTGAACCACCGGTTTGGCGGGCGGTTCGATCAGGTTTTTGACCGTGGCGATCAATGCGCGGATGGATTGGAAGGGCTTGGTCAGATGATGATCGGCGCCGACACGGGCGGCGCGTTCTTCGTCAAAGGGTTCGAAAGCGGGCACGAGCAGGACGACCGGCGTGTTTTTGAGTTCGGGATGGCTTTTGACGAACTCACAGATTTCATAGCCGTTTTTGCCGGGCAGCGAGACATCGGCCATGACCAGCGCCGGATGCATGTAATGCAAACGGCTGATCGCTTCATCGCCGCTGTTGACCGGGACGACATCCACGCCCTCGTCGCTGAAAGTCAGGGTGACGATTTTCTGCACGGTCACACTGTCATCGGCCAGCAAAATTTTATATCCCACGTTAGCCTCCGTCGCTCGAGTGGCTGAATCCGGGATCAGTTGCGGAATCAGCGCGCTCACTTTTTCGTAATGAATCTCTGCCGGGACTGACGCCCAAGAGCCTGAACTCCATGCTCTCGTCCCATGCTTCTTCTACGCCGCGCGTATGTCCTTTGTCCGATTGGTCTGTGTCGTTTGTGCCGAAAGAGTCGCTTGTCGCGCAAAAATTTGCGCCTGCCTGTTCCGCTCGCAAACCCGTGGTGGCGGCAAACCGGCTGGCGCTTTTTACCATAAACGGCAAAAGACACAAAGCCTGTGCCTTGTGTCTTTTGCTAAAGTGCCTGAAACGAACTGGCAGCGGCGGCTATTTGAAAATCCCGCCCAGCAGGCCTTTCTTCTTTTTCTTTTTGTCGTCTTTGCCTTTGCCGGGTTCTGCGGGCTTCTTTTCAGGGGCGGCCGTCTTTTCGCTCGCCGCGTCAGCCTTGGCAGCCGGCGCAACGCTGGTCGCGGCAGCGCCTGGCGCGGAGGGTGTGGTCGAGGGGCCTTTTGTCGAGGCGCGCACCGAACCGACGCCGCCCACGGCTTCGATAGGCTTTTGCAGCTTCTCGGCTTCCTCGGCCTTGGTGTCGCCTTCCTTGTTCACCAACACTCCGTCTTTGGAAATGTCCAGATCGTTCATGCCCAGGATCAGCTTCATCCGGCCCACCCGGCCCGGACGTTCCGGCGTGACAGCGTCGGGATCAGGTTCGGGAATCGGTTTGCCGAGCTTTTCGAGATACTTTTTAGCTTCTTCGGCATGCAAGCTCTTGGGGAACTTTTTCAGCATGTCGGTGAAATACTGCGAAGCCTCTTCGGGCTGTTCCTGTTCGATCAAGGCAACGCCGAGTTTGTAAAGCGCCTCGTCCCGGTAGGTGAAATCAGGATAGTTGTTGACGATCTCGCGCCAGCGGCCTTCGGCTGCTTTGTAGGCCTGGCGATTGGTCATGTAAAAATTGGCGATGTCGCGCTCGTGCAATCCCATGATCTGCTGCACCTGGCGTTTGTTCTCTTGAATCTGCGCCAGCAGCGGCGAATTCTGGCAACTGACTTCAGTGGCGCGCAATTGCAGTTCGGCCTTGCGCGCCGGTGTCCAATCGCGGTTGAAGGCGTTCATCTGGCGCATGTGCGAATGGGCGATCTTGAGTTTGACATTGCAGGTCAGCGGATGCGTCGGGAAATACTGGGCGAAATCCTTGTAGCCGCCGATGGCCTGTTCCAGGTTGCTGGAACCGCCTTCCAGGTAAAACGAATCGGCGATGGCGAGTTTTGCCAAGGGCAGATATTCGCTGTCGGGATAGGTCGTGATGACAACGTTATAAAGCAGTCGCGCTTCGTCGAAACGGCTCTTTCTGAGCTTGTTCTCAGCCGTCCCGTAAAGTTCCTTGTCGCGGCCTGCTTTGTATTCGTTCTCGTTCTTGACCTTGTCTTTGCCGCCGCACGCGGCCAGCGCGAGCGTCAGTGTCAGAATTGTGAGGACAAGTCGTTTCGATGTCATAAACGCAAACTCCTGTGAAAAGCGATTTGCCGTCTAAATCAGAGCGCCACGGGGTATAGAGGACAAACTAAAGTCTGTTCGACTTCATCTTGTGTGGCCTGATTTAGTACCCTGGCAATTAAGTCGCTTGAGAGAAAGGGGACGCCATCACGTAGTAACGACTTTAGTCGTTGGGTGCTGCGGGCAGGACCGCAACGATTGAAATCGTTACTACGTGGTGCGGTCTGCTTTCTCTCAAAGAACTTAGTTGTCGGTGTATTTAGGAAGATTTCAAACCAGCATTTAAGCCAATAAGCGAGGCGGCATTGTCGCCGCTTCAGCCGCCGCGCGCAACTCGCGCAAGGCGGCCGCCGGATCAGGCTTGCCAAAAATCGCCGACCCGGCCACCAAAATATCAGCCCCCGCCGCCACCACCTCGGCGGCATTCTCAACCACCACGCCACCGTCAATTTCAAGCCGGACAGGCACGCGGCATTCCTGAATCAACCGGCGCAAGCGGCGCAATTTATCCAACGCCGAAGTGATGAAGCGTTGCCCGCCAAAACCCGGATTGACCGACATCACCAACACATAATCCACCTCGCCCAGCACCTCTTCGATCGCGGCCAGCGGTGTGGCCGGGTTGAGCACGACGCCCGCCTGACAACCGGCCTGCCGGATGTAGTTGAGCGTGCGGTGCAAATGATAAGTCGCTTCGGGGTGCACCGAAATCATGTGCGCGCCCGCCTGGGCAAAGGCCCCGATGTATTTGTCGGGGTCTTCGATCATCAAATGCGCGTCAATCGGCAACCGCGTCGCCCGGCGCACCCATTCGACGATGAAGGGGCCGACCGTGAGATTCGGGACGAAATGGCCATCCATCACGTCCACGTGAATGATGTCTGCGCCCGCCTGCTCCACCGTGGCGATCTGGTCGCCAAGCCGAGTAAAGTCCGCCGAAAGAATAGAGGGCGCGAGTTCGATCATGCGGGAATCTGTCATGCAAAAGCGTCTGCGACTTAAGTTGGATTTAGTGGACGGCGCAACGGGTGAACGCCTTATCGCCGGATTCTTGCAAACAGCGTCTTCAGCCATCGGCTTACTGCTTGGCCTCTTTGCTGGCGGTCTTTTTCGCCGGTTTGGTCTCACCCGGCGGCGCGCCCAAACTCAAACTGACGCGCACGATCTGGCCGGTCTTGACGACCGAGCCCGACGCCGGCGATTGGTCGCAGACGGCGTCGAGCGGCACTTGCTCGCTGTGCGTGCGGCCTTTGCGTTGCAAGCGCAAGCCCGCGTCTTCCAACTCTTCCGCCGCCACCTCTTCGGTTTTGCCGATCACGTTCGGCACATAAACCGTGCGGCCGCGCCAGGCTAAAAACATAATGGTGCCGGCGCTCAGCAGAAAGACGCCGAGCAATAACGCGACCGTCAGCAATCGTTGAACAAGGTGTTGTTTTTGGACAGGCAAGGAAGCGGCCTCCGTCTCAACGAATTCTATGGTCAATCTTCATCGTGAATGGTGCGCAGCGTGACAATCTCAAAAGTGCGCACGCCGTTCGGCGTTTGGACGTTGACCTCGTCGCCCTCTTCTTTGTTGAGCAAGCTCTTGCCGATGGGCGAAGCCGTCGAGATCAGCCCCTTTTCGTAATCAGCCTCTTCGGGCGTCACCAGCCGGTA
>JANOWX010000396.1:0-9927 GCA_031418175.1 Acidobacteriota bacterium
CCAAACGTCCTGACCTGCGTGCTGAGATGGTCAAAAAGAAAATGAAAGTCGGCGTGATGGCGCAATCAGAATCCACGACTGATATTCCCGAACATCGTAACAACAAACGCCCCGGGCCGAACGATCCGCGCCTGACGCCCGGCGAGAAAGCCAATTACGACAAGCCCGGCGGCATCGGCAGTCAAACCGACAAAGAGTATTGGGACAGGCGCGCGCGGCTTGGGCGGCAATCCGACGACCTGCGCCGAAGAGAATCTGCTCGGTTATCCGGGCACGCGCTATTTCGGCGAAAACATCTTCGTGCACGAATTCGCCCACGGCATTATGGGGCAGGGCATGCGCAGCGCCGACCCGGCGCTTTTCGCCGACATTCAAGCCGCGTACAAAGAAGCAATGGCCAAGGGGCTTTGGAAAAATCATTACGCCTCGACCAACGCCAACGAGTATTGGGCCGAAGGCACGCAAACCTGGTTCTGGTCCAATTACGAATACAAGGACGGCGAAACGCGCGTGCAAACGCCCGCCGATTTGCAGAGCTACGATCCTAAACTGTATGAACTGCTCAGCCGCGTTTACGCCGATCATCACATCCCGCTGGATGTATACCACGGCAAGAACATCCCGCCGCCCCGGCGCCGGACACCATAGCCAACCGAAGCCTGTGCGAATTAAAGCTCCCGGCTGGCAACGGAATAACTTCACCACACCCCTGGGAGCGCAGTCCTTCCAGGCTGCGAAGCTTGGCCGAAAGCTTACCTGGAAGACGAAAAGGTCTGTCACCACGGCCCGCAGCCTGGAAGGACTGCGCTCCCAGGGATAACGCGCCGGCTTTAACCAATTGATGCCGACAGAGCGGCCGCGCTACCAACTTGGCTATCTGCCTGTCCCAGCTTGACAGCCCTATGTAGATGGCTATACACATAGACATCTAGTTCAATAAATTCACCCGCAACGAAGGAACAGGCGATGGGGCACAAATATCTTTCTTACACGATGGCGCTGATTTTGCAGGCGCTCGACCACGGCTACCGCTACGGCTTTGAAGTCATGACAATCACCGGCTTGGCGAGCGGCACGGTTTATCCGGCGCTCCGGCGGCTGGAAGACGCGGCGCTGATCAAATCCAAGTGGGAAAAGCAGAGCGTCGCGCAGGCCGAACAGCGCCCGGCGCGCAAGTATTACGAAGTGACGAAAGCGGGCCGCACAGTGCTGCTTGAAGCGCGCAGCCGCTTCCGGTTGCTGGAACAAATGACGGCGCAAGCCGGACTCAAACCGGCGCGCGCAAAAGGATGACGTCTATGCGAAGCAGACCCTGGCTCTGGCTCGGCCTGCTCGTGCCGCGCTGCTTGGCGGCAGGTGTGGGAGGGCGAATTGATGCGAACAGCGCGCGTGGTCTGGATTACCAGGGCAGGTAAGTTTGCAATTGGCTGCTGACTTGCTGGCGGTCGGCAGCCGCCAAATGACCGATCTTTTTGACAATCAAGCGTTGGTCAAGCGTGAAAAGTTTTAACCGCACTAGGCAAGGCGCAGTTAATCCCGCAGCCTTGAGATCGCTGACCGTGACATCTCCCGGCCACGGATGATGTCCGGCGGTAGTAATCATCGCCAGTACGACGTGCCCGTGCCGGTTGAAGCGACTCTCACTCAAGACTAGCGCGGGACGTCGTTTCGTGCCGGGTTGATTGCTGAACGGAAACGGCACGATGACGATTTCCCATTGTGTCGGCAGCGGCGGCTGGCGTTTGGCGGCGGGTCGTGGCGGCGCGGCTTTTTTAGAAGTCACGGAAAGCCTCCTCGTCTTCGTCGCTGGCCCATTCGTTGAGTGTATGGGTCAACGCTTTATGAAAAGCGGCGTCGAATGGTTCGACCCGTTTGAGATAAACCACGTTGTCTTCGATCTCGTAGGCAATGACATCACCCGGCTTGGCCTTGAGCGCCGTGCGAACTTCTCTGGGCAACGTGATCTGACTTTTGCTGGAAAGTTTGCTGGTTTGCATGTCGTACTCCTTTACGCTTTACCGTAAAGCTAGCAAGGCGTGCCGAAGGAAGTCAATGCGCACCTCGGAAGAAAGCAAACCTATGACTGCGGCACGCCGCCTCGTTCAATTCATCGGCCTGATCGTGCCGCGCCGTTTGCGCGCCGCTTGGCGGCAGGAGTGGGAAGCCGAGTTGCAGCAAGGCGCATCAATCGCCGAAAGCAACATGGACGACGATGCGTTGATTGCCCAGCCGGATTTCATTGGCGTGGACGGCAAGCTCCGGCGAAGGCGCGAATTGCAATTGCCCGTCCACAATCGCGGCTTGCAAATCAATCGTTTTGGGTGCGCGCTCGCGTTCGATTTCGGCCAGCGCCTCAAAGAACGTCGGCGGCGTGATCTTCTCATCGTTTTGCTGAATGAATTGGGCGAAGGCTTGATCGAAACGTTTCTTGCTCATAGTTCAAAGCTCCTGTGGTTGCCGTCTTCTGACCAGTTCTTTCCACGACGCCAAGGTGACGACGATGAGCGATTGTCCCTCAAACATGATTTGCACGGGCGCGGGGAAAACGCTGGCGGCGGTTTCGAGTGTAGCCATCGTGACCGGGCCATTCAAATCATGCCACGCGGCTTCGGTCAGCAGCACGATGGGCACGTAGCGGCGGCGGCGCGCGTCATAAAGCCGCGTCACGTAAAAGTCGCAATGCAACGGAAACGAACGCGCGGTATACAGAAAATACGTCGTATGTTTGATGTCGCCCAAGCGCCGGTTCACGATCAGGTCGTAAGGCGCGAGCCGTTCGGCGCGCACCTTTACGTCGTGCGCGGTGAAGGCGATTCCGGCGCTGCGCAATTCGCGCAGCACTATAGCTTCAAACCGGTAGCCGCGCGCGAACGACGTCCACCAATACAAACAGTAAGCCGCCAAGTATTCGGAATCAGCGACGCTCTCATCGTAGAGCTTCGCCTGTTCGAGGTCGGCGAGCAGCGCGGCAGCCGTTTGGCGTTGCAAGGTTTCGCCCGTCGCAGCGGGATCGTCTGCTGCCAGCAATTGAGCGAGAAAACCATCGGCGTAACGCTGCTCGACCGTGCTTTCGTAAAACTGCCGAAAGCTCTGGCGACGCTTGCCAGTCGCAATGGTGGCGTTCGCCAGCCAATCGAAGGCCTCCAACGCGAGCTTCCATTCGGACGCGCTCAATCGTTGCGACGCTTCGAAATACTGCAAGACCACGCCCAGATGCTGCGGCGTCAGACGAGTCGGCAGGATGATTTGAATCTTCGGCATAACGACAAAAGGTTGTGACAACGGACTGCGTCAGCTTAGGCGCGCTGAAAGAATGGCGCAATGTTTGAGCAAGGGAAAAAAGAAATGGCGCTTCACGTCTGGCTGATTCGCTTCAGCGGCCTGATCGTGCCGCGCCGTCTGCGCGCCGATTGGCGGCAGGAATGGGAAGCCGAATTGCAGTGGCGCGAAACGCAACTGGCCGAGTGGGACAAACTCGATGGGCCAAACAAACTGGCCTTGCTGTGGCACAGCGCGGGCGCGTTGGCCGATGCGCTGTGGCTGCAACCTAGACGTTGGGAGGATGAAATGATTCAAGACTTACGTTTTGGCGCGCGCATGCTGCGCAAACACAAAAGCTTCACGCTGGTGGCGGTGCTGACGCTGGCTTTGGGCATTGGCGCGACGACGGCGATTTTCAGCGTCGTCAATGGCGTGTTGTTGCGCGCCTTGCCTTATCAGCAACCCGAACGGCTGGTGCTGCTCAGCGAGGCGCCGTTGACGGCGGGCGATTTGGGCGAAGGGGCGGCGGCGGCGGTGTGGAAGCACCGGTTGAATTGGGCTGCGCGCGTGACCAGCTTCGATGCGTTGGCGGTGTATAGCATGGGCGATGGCGGCGTGAATCTGTCGGGTGTGGGCGAACCCGAACGTATCGAAGCCGTCGAAGTCAGCGCCAATTTCTTTCAGACGCTGGGCGTCAATCCGGTCTTGGGCCGCAGCTTTGCCGCCAACGAAGAGCAACCGGGCCGGCAAATGGTCGCCGTCATCAGTTACGAATTGTGGCAGTGGCGTTTTAATGGCGCGCTGGATGTGCTGGGAAAAGCGCTGGCGCTCAATGGCAAAAGCTTTTTGATCGTGGGCGTCGCGCCGCGCGGCTTGCGTTATCCGCGCGCCGTGTCCGTCTGGATTCCGTTAGCGCCCGCATTGGGCGAGCGTGTCTTTACCAATCCGGCGATTCAATACGCGGTTTTCGGACGGCTGAAGGCGGGCGTTACGCCAGCGCAAGCTGGGGCCGAAAGCAACGCGGCCATCAGCAGCTTGCGGTCACCGGCTGAACCGGGCCGCCGCGCGCCCAATATGAGAACCGTGAAAGCGGTGCCGCTGCTCGATCATCTGGTCGGCAATGTGCGCCAGGTTTTGTGGTTGTTGCTGGGCGCGGTCGGTTTGGTCTTGCTGATTGCCTGCGCGAATGTGGCGAATCTGTTGCTGGCGTTGGGGGCGACGCGCCAACGCGAATTGGCGGTGCGCGCGGCGCTGGGCGCGGGGCGGCTCCGTTTGTTGCGCCAGGCGCTGACCGAAAGTTGTTTGCTGGCGCTGGCGGGCGGCTTGCTGGGCTTGCTGCTGGCGGTTTGGCTGACGCGCCTGCTGGTTTGGCTGGGGCCGCCGCAATTGCCGCGCATGGCCGACATCACCTTCGATGCGCGGGTCTTTCTGTTTACGTTGGGCGCTTCGTTGCTGACCGGGTTGCTGGCCGGATTGTTGCCAGGATTGTTGCCCGCGCTGCGTTCGTCAAAGGCGGATTTGAATGAAGCGCTCAAACAAGGCAGTGGACGCGGCGGCGGCGCGCGTGGCGGGCGCGTGAATGGCGTGCTGACGCTGGCGCAAGTCGCGCTTTCATTCGTACTGTTGGTGGGCGCGGGCCTGCTCACGCGCAGCTTCATCAACGTGCTCAACATCGAGACGGGCTTTCAGACCGCCAACATCCTGACCATCTCGCTATCCTTGCCGAGAGCGCGCTATGAAACGGCCGAGGCCGCGCGCGGATTCATGCGCCAGTTGGTCGAACGCTTGCAAGCACAGCCGCAATTTCAAGCCGTCGGCGTGACCAACAAACTGCCGCTCAACAAAGCCGAAGTCATCGGCTTGCTCTTCGAGGTCGAAGGCCCCGCGCCGCCCGCCAAATTTGATGAACGGTTCGCGCTGTTTATCTCCGCCAGCCCCGATTACTTCCGCGCGCTCGGCCTGACGCTCTCGCAAGGGCGTGTGTTCAACGAGCGCGACACGCCCACCGCGCCGCCCGTCATCATCATCAACGAACTGCTGGCGCGCCGCTTCTTTCCCAACGGGCAAGCGCTGGGGCGCCGCATCAAGGTGACTGGCGAAAAACAGCCGCGCGAAATCGTCGGCGTGGTCAATAACGTGCGCAGCCTGGGCCTCGAACGGGACAATGACCAGGAGATGTTTTTGCCCTACCTGCAAGGCGGCCCCCTGCCGAACACGTTGGTGTTGCGCACGGACGCCGCGCCCGCCAGCGCGTGGACGGCGGTGCAAGCGGTCGTCAATACGCTGGATAAAGACCTGCCGCTGTTTGATGGGAAAACCATGCGGCAACAGGTGTATGACTCCGTGGCGCAACGCAGCTATCTGCTCTGGCTGATGGGCGCGCTCGCCGTGTTGGGCCTGTTGCTGACGATGGTGGGGATTTATGGCGTCAGCGCGTATTGGGTCACGCAACGCACACACGAGATCGGCATTCGCATGGCCCTGGGCGCGCCGCGCCGCGCGGTTATCCGGCTCGTCTTGCGCGAAGCTCTCTGGCCCGTGCTGCTGGGCTTGCTGGTCGGTGTGGCGGTTTCACTGGCGGCGGCGCGCGGACTGGCGAGCCTGCTTTACGGCTTGCCCGCCCGCGACCCCCTCACGCTGGGCCTGGCGGCGCTGTTGATGCTCTGCGTAGCCCTCTTCGCCAGTTGGTGGCCCGCGCGCCGGGCGACGCAGGTTGATCCGTTGATTGCGTTGCGACACGAGTGAGGCGATTGTGGATCGTGGATGGCGGAATGAAGAAGCGAGGACGAATTCATCTGTGGCTGATTCGTGCGATTGGCGTGCTCGTCCCGCAACGGCTGCGGGCGGATTGGCGGCAGGAGTGGGAAGCCGAACTTGGCTGGCGCGAGTCGCAACTGGCCGAATGGAACAAACTCGATGGACGCAATAAACTGAATTTGCTGTGGCACAGCGCGGGCGCGTTGGCCGATGCGCTATGGCTGCAACCTAGACGATGGGAGGATGAGATGATTCAAGATTTACGTTATGGGCTGCGGATGTTGGGCAAACGGCCCGGCTTCACGCTGGTGGCTGTGCTGTCGCTGGCGTTGGGCATTGGGGCGAATACGGCGATTTTCAGTTTGATCAATACGCTGTTGTTACGCCCGTTGCCCATTCAACAACCGGCGCAACTGGTGGCGCTCAATAATGCGGGCGGGAACCAGATGTTCTCGAACTTCTCTTATTTGAATTACCAAGACCTGCGCGCGCGCAATGAAGTGTTTTCAGACTTGCTTGCCTATCGCATTATGCCGCTCAGTCTGAGCCACGATGGGGTCAATGAACGGCGCTGGGGCTACGAGGTGTCGGGCAATTATTTCAGCGCGTTGGGTGTCAGGGCGGCGCAGGGGCGCTTGCTGGCCGCCGAGGATGACCGCACGCCGGGCGCGCATCCAGTGGTCGTCATCGGCTACAACCTTTGGCAGCAGAGTTTTGGCGGTACGCCGGATGTGATTGGCAAGGAAGTGATCGTGAATGGCCGTCCTTACACGATCATCGGCGTTGCGCCGCCAGGTTTCCGCGGCACCGAGATCGCTTCGGCTTCAGAGTTGTGGTTTCCGCTGGCGATGCAGGCGCAACTTGAAATGGGCAGCAGTTGGCTGGACAAGCGCGGCTCAGAAACCCTCTTTTTACAAGGCCGCCTCAAACCCGGCGTGAGTTCAACCCAAGCGCAAACCGCGCTCAACCTGATTGCTGAACAACTGGAACGCGAATATCCCGATGTCAATGCGGGCAAGCGCATTGCGCTGTCAGCGCCTGGTTTGTTCGGCAACACGATGCGCGGCTCTGTGTTGAGTTTTGCCGGCTTGCTGATGGCGGTGGTCGGTCTGGTGTTGTTGCTGGCGTGCATCAACCTGGCCAACCTGTTGCTGGCGCGCGCGGCTGAACGGCGGCGCGAAATCGCGGTGCGGTTGGCCTTGGGTGCGAGCCGTTTTCGTTTAGTGCGGCAACTGCTGACCGAAAGCCTGCTATTGGCTGTTGGCGGCGGGTTGTTGGGCCTGCTGCCCGCGCTCTGGCTGGTGGATTTGTTGAAGGCCTTCAAACTGCCGCCGAACGTGCCGGTCGTGTTTGCCATCCAGGTTGATTATCGCGTGTATCTGTTCACCTTTTTGCTGTCGCTGGCGACCGGCGTGCTGTTTGGCTTGCTGCCCGCGTGGCAAGCCACCAAAGGCGATTTGGTGCCCGCCTTGAAAGACGAAGGGGCTTTTAGCAGCCAGTGGCGTTCGCCACGCCGGACGTGGTTGAAAAGCAGCCTGATCGTTTTGCAAGTCGCGTTGTCGCTGGTGTTGCTGGTGGGCGGCGGCTTGATGGTGCGCGCCTTACAACAAGCCAACACGCTCAAGCTAGGGTTCGATCCGCAACACGCCGCCGAGTTGTCTTTCGATCTGCGCCTGCAAGGATATGAAAGCGCGCAACGCAAAGAGTTTCTGAAACGCTTGCTGGAGCGTGTGCGCACGTTGCCCGGCGTGCAGGCGGCCGGGTTGGCGGACATGCTCCCGGTTGACCTGCATTTTTCGCGGACGGCGGTCTATCTCAACGGGCTCGACGGGGTCGTGCCCGAACGCAACGCGCGCGTGCCGAGTGCGATGTATAGCCTGGTCAGTCCCGGCTATTTTCAAGCGCTGGGCACGCGCCTGACACAAGGCCGCGAGTTCAGCAGCCAGGATGACGAACAAGCCGCGTCGGTGGCGATCATCAACGAAAGCTTTGCGCGCCGCTTTTTCCCCGGCGAAAACGCGCTCGGCAAGCAATTCAGTTTGGGCAAACCCGACGCCGCCAAAACACAAGTCATCGGCATTGTCGAAGACGGCAAGTACGCCGGGTTGAATGAAGACCCGCGACCGTATGTCGCCCGCCCGCTGTGGCAGTCCCAAGTTGGTTCAACCAGCGTGGTCGTGCGCACGGCTGGCGATTTGCCGTCGTTGATTGCCGCCGTGCGCCGCGAAATTCAACAACTCGATCCGTACCTGCCCGTCGCCACCAGCACGTTGGTCGAGAAGCTGAGCCTGCCATTGCTGCCGGCGCGCATGGTCGCTTCGATTTTGGGCGGCTTCGGCTTGCTGGCGTTGGCGCTCGCGGCCATCGGCATTTACGGCGTGATGTCATATGCCGTCGCCCAACGCACCCACGAAATCGGCGTGCGCATGGCGCTGGGCGCGCAAAAGGCCGATGTGCTGAAACTGGTCATCGGCCATGGCATGGCCTTGACGCTCATTGGCGTAGGCCTTGGCCTGGCCGCCGCCTTGGCGTTGACGCGTTTGATGAGGAGCCTGCTCTTTGGCGTGAGCGCAACCGATCCGCTGACCTTTGCCGGGATCGCCTGCGTGCTGACAACCGTTACATTGCTTGCCTGTTATCTGCCCGCGCGGCGCGCCACGCAGGTTGATCCGTTGGTCGCGTTACGGCACGAATAGCTTGGATCGGAATGCCTAATTCGGGCGGACTACATTGGCAGTACGGGGAGCGCTCACGCTCAATGAGATTAATGCAAGCTATTTGCGAGGGCGAAAGCTTTGCCGCAAAAAAGCACAAAAACCACAAAACCGATCAAATGACAGAATTTCTTTTGCGACTTTTGTGCTTTTTTGTGGCAAGCAATTTCCTTGCCTTAATCTCATTGCGCTCACGCTCCCCGTACTGTTGACAAGCGCAACGCAGTTTGGATGAATGTGCCCACCTTTTTCGCGCCGCTGTAACGCTGAAAACAATTTGCCCGATTGGAGAACGCCCCATGCTCAAGCTCACGGATGAACCGAGTGCGACTGCTGTTGCCGCGCCAACGCCCACTGCTGCCAAGCCATTGGCGGGCCGCCTGATTTCGCTGGATGTCTTTCGCGGCCTGACCATCGCCGCGATGGTACTGGTCAACAACGCGGGCGATTACCGGCACGTCTATTGGCCGTTGGGCCACGCGGCCTGGCACGGCTGGACGCCGACCGATCTGATCTTTCCGTTCTTCGTTTTCATCGTCGGCGTCGCCATTCCGCTGGCCTTTGAAAAGCGTGTTGAAGCAGCCTCTTTACCTGGAAGCAGTCAGCGCGACCTCTATCTCAAGATCATCCGCCGCAGCCTGTTGATCTTTTTCATCAGCTTGATCGTGCTGCACGGCTTCCCTTACACGCTCGAAAAGTTCCGCCACATACGCATCCCCGGCGTCTTGCAACGCATCGCGGTGTGTTACGGCATCGCCGCGTTCATCTACCTGAAAGTGCGCTGGCGCGGGCAAGCGCTGATCGGCGCGGCTTTGCTGCTGGGGTATTGGCTGGTGATGAAGCTGATCCCCGCGCCCGGCTTTGCGCCCGGCGATTTGACGCTGGAAGGCAGTCTGGCATCGTGGGTAGACCGCACGTTGCTGCCCGGCCACATCTACCGCCCGCAATACGATCCCGAAGGCATCCTGAGCACGATACCCGCCATCGCCACCTGTCTGTCGGGCGTGCTGGCTGGGACGTGGTTGCAACAGAAACGCGAACCGTTGGACAAGGCCGCCGGGCTGTTCGGCTTCGGCGCGCTGTGTGTGATTGTGGGCTGGTGTTGGAATCTAGCCTTCCCGATCAACAAGGCGCTGTGGACGAGTTCGTATGTGATGTTCACGACGGGGCTGGCGCTGGTGTTGCTGGCGCTGTG
>JANOWX010000397.1:0-6605 GCA_031418175.1 Acidobacteriota bacterium
CCCCCCCCCCAACCCCCCCCCACGACCCTGAATTATTTATAGGAAGAATAATTTTTCGATTCATGAACACTTTTGCGCGCCGATTCTCCCTTTACCATTGAGGGCCGCAAATAACTTTTGCCCGCACCGTTGGAAATGCAAAACAGCTATGTTTTGCCTCCCCATCAACTTTTTTGCTTACGAAAGGATTACCCCGCAATGTCTCTCATCAATTCCCGCAAACAACCCTGGTTTGTTTTCATCGGTCTGTTGCTTGTCAGTGCCGCCGCGTTCGGCTGGCTAAAGCCCGTCACACACGTGGCCGAAACGCCCAAAGCCGCTAGTGCCCCCAAAGAAAGCGAAGGCCCTGAGCGCGACGCCTGGTTTTACGCCCAGCGCGCCTACCCGCAAGCGGTGATTCCCGCCGGCGCACAACAGCGCGCGTTTGAACAACTCGAAGCCGCCGAGGCGCGCCAACGCGCATTACATCTGCGCACCGCCGACATAGAGCAAGTTGCCTGGCAACCGCTCGGCCCCAATCCCATCGGCCAGCAGATCGGCCAGTTCGCCATCAACTACGGCGAGAAACGGCTGGCCTGCTCCGGGCGCGTGGCGGCCATTGCGCTGCATCCGCAATTCGATGGCACGGGCAATCGCACGCTCTATCTGGGCGCGGCGCAAGGCGGCGTCTGGCGTTCGGATGACGGCGGCGAGACCTGGCGGCCGCTGACCGACAACCTGCCCTCGCTGGTCATCGGCAGTCTCGCCATAGAACCGAACAATCCGAATGTGATCTGGGCGGGCACGGGCGACAATGGCGAATTCGGCAGCTATTACGGCGCGGGCTTGCTCAAATCCACCGACGGCGGCGCGAACTGGCAGGTTATCACCGGCCCCAATTCGACGCTGGCGCCAGTGCAACCCGCCTTCATCAACGCGGGCATCCTGAAAGTCGAAATTGATGCGGCGAGTCCCAACACGGTTTACATCACGACCGGGCCGGGGCATTCGAGCAGTGCCTCCAGCAAGACCGGCGCAGAGGCTCCGTTGGGCCAGCGCGGTTTATGGAAAACGACGGATGGCGGACAAACCTGGACGAACCTGAACGTCACGAACGACGGCGGGCGGGTTTCGGCGATGGATGTCATCACCGACCCGCTCAATCGCCAGCGCGTCATCGCTTCGATGTATGGCGCCGGGCTGTTCCGTTCAGAAAATGGCGGCCAAGCGTGGACGTTGCTCGCGGGCGGTTTGCCGGCCAGCGGCTTCGGGCGCATTGCGCTGACCGTCGGCCCACCATTGCAGCCGTCGCAAAATTCGACCATCTATGCGGCTGTGGCCAAGAGCGACGACACGCTGTTGGGCATTTATGGCTCGACCGACAACGGCGCTACCTGGACGCGCGTCACCTTGCCGCAAGCGCCGGGGCAGGCCAATTACAACCTGGCGATCACCGTTGATCCGACCGATGCGCGCGTCGTTTATTACGGCACCGCGGCCAACGCGGACAACGACGGCGGCACGCTCTGGCGCACGACCAATGCGGGTCTAAGCTGGCAAGACCTCAGCAAAGGCGACGCCACCAGCGGCGGTTTGCACGCCGACCGGCACGCCATCGCCGTGGCGCGCAACAATCCGAACATCGTCATCACCGGCGACGATGGCGGCATCTGGCGCACGAACAATGCCAAAGCCGCCGCTGCCAATGCCGTCGCCTGGACGAGTTTGAACAACACGCTCAACATCACGCAGTTTCAAATGATCGCGCTGCATCCCACCTCGCTCGATTTCATCGTGGGCGGCACGCAGGACAACGGCTCCAATCGTTACAGCGGCAATGCGAGCTGGACGAATTTTGCCGAAGGCGACGGCGGCTTTGCCTACATTGACCAATCCAATCCGAAGGTCGTCTGGCACACCTACCAAAACGACAACAAGGAAACCGGCTTCGGCCCGCGCGTGACGCTGGACGGCACGGTCAATAACATTGACTGGACGGATCGCGGCTGCCGCAAGTGCCAAACGCAGCCGGGCGGCTTCAACGCCACCGACCGCGTCAGCTTTTATGCGCCGCTGAATGGCAATGCGGGCTTCACTGGCGCGAACGGCAACGTCGTTTACTTCGGCACCCAGCGCCTCTATCGCACGGCGGATCGCGGCGCGACGTGGCGGGGACTGGGGGCGAGCAGCGACGGCTTCGGCGCTGACCTGTCAAAAGGCGAAGGCTATTTGACCGCCATCGCCGCGCACCCGCGTTTGAACCCCGCCCAGGGCAGCGACCCACAGGGCGAAGTCGTGTGGGCGGGCACTTCGGATGGTAACATTCAAGTCACGACCGATGCCGGCAAACTGGGCAGCGCCACGTGGCGCAACGTCACCAAAGCCCCGTTGCCCAATCGCTTCATCACGGACATCGGCCTCGATCCGAACGAACAGCGCCGCGCCGTTGCCACCTACTCCGGTTTCAACGCCAACACGCCCACGACACCGGGCAAGGTCTTCCTGACCAACGACCAAGGCAGCACGTGGACGGACATCAGCGGCGATCTGCCCGACACCCCGGCCAACAGCGTGGCGGTGGATCCGAATCAGGCGAACACGTATTACCTCGGCACCGACATCGGGGTGTTTCAGACCACGAATGGGGGGCAGAACTGGGTGCGCCTGGGTGGCAACTTGCCGCGCCTGGCCGTTTACGCCGTGCGTTATCACGCGGCCACCAAAAACCTGGTCATCGGCACGCACGGGCGCGGTGTCTGGAAATTGGCGCTCACACCGAGCGCGGTCAAAGCCGTGGCGACGGTGTCGGCGGCGAGCTTTAGCGCCACAGCGTTTGGCAGCGAATCCATTGTCGCGGCGTTTGGCGAAAGCCTTGGCACGGGCGTCGAAGTCGCCACGAGTGTGCCATTGCCAACCAAGCTGGCGGGTAGTTCGATCAAGGTGAAAGACAGCGCAGGCATCGAACGCGAAGCCCCGCTCTTTTTCGTCGCGCCGCAGCAGATCAACTACCAGATACCTCCCGGCACCGCGACCGGCACGGCGACCGTCACTGTCACCAGCGGCGACGGCACAATTTCGCAAGGGACGATCAACATCGTCACGGCCGCGCCAGGCTGGTTCACCGCCAACGCCAATGGGCAAGGCGTCCCGGTGGGCGGGGTCTTGCGCGTCAAAGCCGACGGCACGCAGATAGGGGAAGCGCTTTCGATAAGCGAGGGTGGGCAACAAGTGCCGCGCGAGATTGATTTGGGGCCGGAAGGCGAACAGGTCTTCTTGATCCTGTTTGGCACGGGCTTCCGCAACCGCACCTCGCAAGACGCGGTGAATTGCCGCATCGGCGGCGAAGGTTCCGAAATACTTTTTGCCGCCGCGCAAGGCGGTTTAGTGGGACTGGATCAAGCGAACTTGCGAGTGCCGCGCACACTGGCGGGGCGCGGGGTGGTGGATTTGGTCTTTACGGCGGATGGCCGGACGGCCAACACCGTGCAGATTCGCGTGAAGTAAAACGCTGTGGCCGTGGCAATCAGCCAGCCGTGTCATACGGCTGGCTGATTGGCAAGCTGTTGGACATATTATTTCAACTCCGGAGGTTTCCCCTTGTTATCAATTTCGTCCCGTAAGAAATTCTGGTTGTTGGCTGCCGGTCTGTTGTTATGCAGCGGCGTGGCCTTCGGCTTTCTGAAGTACACCCAAGCCGAGCAGTCTGCCGAAACGCGTGAAGCCGCCAGCGCTGGCGAAGAGCACGAAGGCGAAGGCACCGAGCGTGACGCGTGGTTTTACGAAGCGCGCGCCTATCCGCAAAAGACGATCCCGCCCCAAGCGCGGCTGCGCGCTTTTGAGCAGATGGAGCAAGCCGAAGTGCGTCAACGCGCACTGAATCTGCGCAGCGCCGGCATTGAACAAGTGGCCTGGCAGCCGCTCGGCCCCAATCCCATCGGCCAGCAGATCGGCCAATTTCCCATCAACTTTGGCGAAAAGCGGCTGCCGTGTTCCGGGCGTGTTTCGGCGCTCGCGCTGCATCCGCAATTCGACGGCACGAACAATCGCACGGTCTATCTAGGCTCAGCCCAGGGCGGCGTCTGGCGTTCGGATGACGGCGGCGCGAACTGGCGGCCCTTGACCGACAACGCGCCCTCCCTTGCGATTGGCGACATCGCCATTGATCCGGTCAACCCGAACGTCATCTGGGCGGGCACGGGCGAAGGCAATCCTTTCAGCGGCGCCAGCTATTACGGCGCGGGTATTTTGAAATCCACCGACGGCGGCGCGAATTGGCAGGTCATCAACGGCCCCAATTCGACCATTGCGCCGGTACAGCCCGTCTTCATCAACGCGGGCATTTTGAAGATTGAGATTGACCCGACCAACACGAACACGGTTTACGTTACCACCGGGACGGGCCGTTCCAGCAGCGCGGCCGGCAGCACTTTCAACGCGCCGCTCGGCCAGCGCGGTTTGTGGAAGACGACCGATGGCGGCCAGACCTGGACGAATCTGAACGTCACGGGCGATGGCGGGCGCATCTCGGCAATGGATGTCATCACCGATCCGCTCAATCGCCAGCGCATCTTTGCGGCGATGCTCGATGATGGTATCTACCGTTCGGAAAACGGTGGTCAAACCTGGACGTACCTGGAAGGCGGCCTACCCACCAGCGACTTCCGCCGCATTGCGCTGGCGCTTGGCCCGCCGCTCCCAGGGTCGCAAAACTCGACGCTTTACGCAGCCCTGGCCGCGACGGACAGCACCTTGCTGGGCATCTTCCGTTCGACCAACAACGGCACGAACTGGACGCAGGTGACCACGCCGCAAGACCCCGGGCAAACGAACTACAACCTGGCGATCCTGACCGACCCGGCGGATGCGCGCGTCGTTTATTACGCCACCTCGGCGAATGAAACGAATGATGGCGGCACCGTCTGGCGCACGACCAATGCGGGCCAGACCTGGGACGACATCAGCTACGGCGATGCGACCAGCGGCGGTCTGCACGCTGATTCGCACGCCCTCGCCATCCCGCGCAACAATCCCAACATTCTCTTCACCGGCAATGACGGCGGCGTCTGGCGCACCAACAACGCCAAGGCCGCCGCCGCCAACGTGGCCTGGACGAGTTTGAACAACACGCTGAACATCACGCAATTCCAGATGATCGCGCTGCATCCGACCTCGCTTGATTTCATGGTCGGCGGCACACAGGACAACGGCACCAACCGTTACAGCGGCAATGCCAGTTGGGCGAATTTGGCCGAGGGCGACGGCGGTTTTGCCTACATTGACCAGTCGAATCCGAAGGTCGTCTGGCACACCTACCAGAATTCGAGCAGCGCGACCAGCGCGCGTTTCGGCCCGCGCGTGACACTGGACGGCACGCTCACTGGCAGCATCACCTGGCTCAATCGCCGCTGCATCAATTGCACGGCGCGGGCGGGCGGCTTCAATCCCACCGACCGCGTAGGCTTTTACGCCCCGCTGGCTGGCCACTCAGGCTTCACGGGCGAACAGGGCAACGTCGTTTATTTCGGCACGATGCGCGTTTACCGCACGGCGGATCGCGGTGTGAATTTCAACGGCATAGGGCCAAGCAACGATGGCTTCGGCACGGATTTGACCAAAGGCGGTACGGCCCGCCTGACCGCCATCGCCGCGCACCCGCGCCTGAACCCCGCACAAGGCAGTGACCCGCCGGGCGAGGTCGTCTGGGCGGGCACCTCCGACGGCAACGTGCAAGTCACCACCGACGCCGGCAAGCTGGACAGCGCCACGTGGCGCAACGTCACCAAAGCCCCGTTGCCCAATCGCTTCATCACCGACATCGGCCTCGATCCGAACGAACAGCGCCGCGCCATCGTTGCCTACTCCGGCTTCAACGCCAACACGCCCACCACCCCGGGCAAAGTCTTCCTGACCAACGACCAGGGCGGCACGTGGACTGACATCAGCGGCGACCTGCCCGACACCCCGGCCAACAGCGTGGCGGTGGATCCGAATCAGGCGAACACCTATTACATCGGCACCGACATCGGCGTGTTTCAAACCACCAACGGCGGCCAGAACTGGGTGCGGCTGGGCACGGGTTTGCCGCGCATTGCAGTCTTCACCGTGCGTTATCACGCGGCGACCAAGAATCTGGTGATCGCTACGCACGGACGCGGTGTCTGGAAACTGGCGCTCACACCCAGCACCGTCAAAGCCGTGGCGACGGTGTCGGCGGCGAGTTTCAGCGCCACGGCCTTTGCCAGCGAATCCATTGTCGCGGCCTTTGGCGAGAGTCTGGGCACGGGCGTCGAAGTCGCCACGAGTGTGCCGTTGCCGACGAAGCTGGCGGGCAGTTCGATCAAGGTGAAAGACAGTGCGGGCACGGAACGCGAAGCCCCGCTCTTTTTCGTCGCGCCGCAACAAATCAACTATCTGATTCCACCCGGCACGGCGAACGGCACGGCGACCGTCACCGTGACGAGTGGCGACGGGACGATCTCACAAGGGACGCTCAATATCGTGAGCGCCGCGCCGGGCTGGTTCACGGCGAATGCGAACGGACAAGGCGTCCCGGCGGGCGTGGTCTTGCGCGTCAAAGCCGACGGCACGCAGATAGGGGAAGCGCTTTCGATAAGCGAGGGTGGGCA
>JANOWX010000398.1:0-6974 GCA_031418175.1 Acidobacteriota bacterium
TTGCAGGAAGCGCCCTCCCAACAGCTTGCCCCTGCAAAAGAATTCAGAATTGGGCATTGAGAATGGCGAACGCCCGCGGTCCCAAGTGTCCCCAGCTTTGTTGATCTGATTTAGCCGATGATGCCTGGCGCGATTTGCCGCAAGCCGGCGTCAATGAGCACGGCGGCCAGTTCGGTTTCGCGCCCGCCGAAATCGCCGCGCAGGATGGCGATCAGGCGGCCGGTGGCGATTTGGTCAAAGGTGGAAGTGGTGTTCATAGTGAAACCTTGTTTGTTGCGCAGGCGGGCGGACGATACAACAGAATTGGTTGGGGCGAAATTGATGCAAGCCGGATGCTGGGCATAAGTACGCTACTTCCGTATACTCCGCCGCACGGCTAGATGACTCGCGGCTGCCGCTTTCTTACCGCGCGTGTTATGTCGAATGATATGGGGTGGCCGTGCACGAGGAGGAATAGCACCGATGAGGCTTACGAAATTCGCGCTTGAGAACTTTCGCGGAATCAGCCAGCTTACCCTTGAGCTTGACCGCATCACGGTTCTGATCGGCGAGAATAACACGGGCAAGACGAGTGTCCTGGAAGCGTTACACACTTGCATGAGTCGTGGGCTGAGCCGCCGCGCGACCCCCTTCTCTGAATACGACTTTCACCTTGCGACTGAAGCAGCGGAGCCAATGGACGCGCCGCCACTCGTACTTACCCTGACCTTTGAGGAGACCAAACCGGACGAATGGGTGGTGGAGATTGATCAAGCCTTCAGTAATGCGTTTCATTTTCTCGATGACGACCGCAAGGGGCTTAGCTTCCGCGTGACTGCCCAGTATGACCATGCGACGCGCGACTTTGCGGTTGAATGGAGTTTTCTGGATAAGGATGGCAACCCGCTGCCAACTGCCAAACAGCCAAAGCTCGTGAGCGATCTTCAATCGTTCGCGCCGGTCTTTCTGTTGAGCGCGGTGCGCGATGCCGCGCAACATTTCCACTCAAAATCCTCCTTCTGGGGACCTTTTACGAAAAATCCCCAGCTTACTGACGAGAAGCGAACTGAGATCGAAGGGCAAGTTGAGCAGATCAATCAGGCTGTGCTCGATAGCCACAAGCCGTTCGAGGTCGCCAAAGAACGCCTCGCCCAGACCGGCAAATTGCTGCCGCTGGCCGATAAGGACTTGGTGAGCGTTGAAGCCATTCCCGCGCGCATTTTGGATTTGTTGGCTAGAACGCAGGTCAAGCTGGCGGCACGTACCGGTGCGCGCCTGCCGCTGGCTCAACACGGAGCGGGCACACAAAGTCTTTCGGTGCTTTTTCTTTTTGAAGCGTTTCTCCAATCTCGCCTCGCCGAAGTATATGACAGCAATTCTGAGCCGATCCTGGCGTTGGAAGAACCCGAGTCGCATCTGCATCCGTCAGCCATCCGTGCCTTATGGCCGACGCTAGATGGGCTGGCGGGGCAAAAGATCATCGCCACGCATTCGGGCGATCTGTTGGCCGCAGTTCCGCTCAGTGCGATCCGAAGACTGGCACGCAAGAATGGCAAGGTCGAGGTATATCGAGTTAAGGAGACGACGCTAGACACACGCGAGGCGGAAAAGATCGCTTTCCATGTTCGAGCCAAACGCGGGAACCTATTGTTCGCTCGGTGCTGGTTGTTTGTCGAAGGGGAGACTGACTTTGCTTTGATGCCACAGCTAGCGCGTCTGCTTGGGTATGAGTTTGATCTTGAGGGGATTTGTTGCATAGATTTTGTGCATTGCGGACTTGATCCGTTAATCAAGGTTGCGGAGGAGCTAGGAATCTGCTGGCATGTTTTTACAGATGGAGACCGGCAGGACTACGGCAGAACCGCAACTCGCTACTTGAACGGTCGCCCCGCAGCCGACCATGTAACAGTGCTTGTAGAACAGGACATTGAGCATCTTATGTGGCAAGCAGGTTACTCTATGGTGTTTGAGCAAGTGATAAAACCCCGACACAAAGGCCTCGTAACTGCAGCCAATGGCACGCCTGATTACATCAAACAATCAATCAAGGCGGCTCAGACATCCGTAGGTGGTGGCAAGAAAAGCAAGCCAAGCATGGTGTTCCCGCTTGTGAGCGCAATTCAGAAGCCAGGCTCCCCAGGTGTACCGATCCCGATAAAGACTTTGATTGAGACGGTTGTCCGCCTCGCAAGGAGTTCGGCATGAGTATGAACCTCGCTACGTTAAATGAGAGCCAGCGCGCTGCTGTGCAGTGGCAGGACGGCCCGTTGCTCGTGCTGGCTGGCCCAGGCTCGGGCAAGACCCGCGTCCTCACCTATCGCATCGCGCGCCTCATCGCAGAGACTCCACAAGCCCGCTTTCGCGTGCTCGGCTTGACCTTCACCAACAAGGCCGCCGCCGAGATGCGTAGCCGGATTGACGCAGTTCTGTCGCATGGCCGCGAGCGTGCCACGCTGACGACTTTTCACTCTTTCGCCGCCGAAATTCTCCGGCAGCACGGCAGCCACGTCGGACTCAAGCCCGATTTCGGGATTCTGACCGAACAAGCGGATCGGGAAGCGGTGCTCGTTGACGCCATCAAAGCGGCTCCGCGCGCTGACTTGGATTTCGAGCCGAAGGCGGCCAGCTTGCTGCCTGTTATCACGCGGCTGCTGGATGAGTGTGTGCTGCCGACGGAAGCGCTGGATCGGTTGGGTGCGAATCCGCACGCGCGCGACCTTGCCGCGATCTATGCGGAGTACCGGTTGCGCCTGATTCAGGCGAACCAGTTGGACTTCGGCTCGCTGATCGCCATTGCCGTTGACTTGCTTGAAAAGAAACCGGCCATCGCCAGACAGCTTCGGCGGGTCTACTCTTACGTCTGTGTAGATGAGTGCCAGGATACAAACTCGGCGCAGTTCCGGCTGCTTGTTCAGTTGGTGCCGGAAACCGAGCCAAACCTCTTTGTCGTGGCGGACGACGATCAGGTGATCTACCAGTGGAACGGCGCGAGTCCCGCCCGTCTGCATGACTTGCGTCAGCGGTTTGTGATGGAGGTGCTTCAACTACCCGAAAACTATCGCTGCCCAACCGACGTGATAGAACTCGCCAACAACCTGATTTCCCATAACGCTGATCGCGCCACCGGCAAGCAGCCGCTTGTAGCGCATAAGAAGAGCGATGGGATGAGTCACGTCACCGTGCGGCACTTCAGCGACTTTAGCAATGAGACAGCCTGGCTTGCTGAAACATTGGGCGGCATGGCAACAAGCGAGCGCGCGCATTGTGTAATTCTCGCGCGGCGCAAAAAGCTCCTTGAAGAAGCGGTTGCCGCCTTGGGGCGCAAAGAAATTCCAGCCTATATCGCGATCCGGAAGAACGAGTTTCAGTCCGCGCCCTATCGCTGGCTGCACGCCGCCCTCCGACTGGCAAATGCCCCGATGGAGCGCGAGCAACTACGCCGGATGACGAAGGCTTTTTTTCAACTGGAGGGCGTTGATCTGGCTGTGGAAGACGTGCTGGCGCGCGCGGCAATTGACCAGGCCGGGTTCCTGCGCGCCTGGCTTGAGTTGGCGGGCGAGCGTGGCGGAATTGATCCAGCGACGCAAACCATACTTGCCACAACGCGGGGTGCGCTGCTCGAACGCTTGGATTATTGGACTTTCGTCAAAGCCGCGCACGAATGGTTTGCGTCAATTCAGTCGAATTCCGCTAGTACTTCAGAGTCCGCCTTTGACGAGTTCGGCGACGAGCAGGAGATTTGGAAAGCCCTGAGAGATGAAATTGCCAAGCACTACACGCTATCCGACCTGAGCCTCCATAACTTTTTGCAAGAGCTTGATCTGCGCGCAAA
Source organism: Acidobacteriota bacterium (assembly GCA_031418175.1). Classification (GTDB taxonomy): domain Bacteria; phylum Acidobacteriota; class Blastocatellia; order RBC074; family RBC074; genus JACPYM01. Next base: position 3,812 of record JANOWX010000398.1, read on the forward strand.
AGAGAAACCGTCACCAAAAGACGCGGTGCGGTGCTTGACGATCGCGGCTTCGAAGGGACTGGAGTTTCGCCACGTTTTCCTGATCGGACTCGTTGAGCAAGAATTGCCTGGCTACCACGCCACAAAGAAGGGCGACGCGAGCGTTGAACTGCGGGAAGAGCGCCGGAATTGCTTTGTGGCAATTACACGCGCGGAAATGACGCTCACGCTGACCTACGCGGACAGCTACTTTGGCTGGCCCAAACAACCGTCCCGCTTTCTTGCAGAGATGGGGTTATTGGCAAAGAAGCCCGCGGAGTCCGTCCTTGAAAGTGCCGCCTTTGCTTAGTATGGAATGGCAGTCACGCAAACAAACTGATCCACAAACTGGAGCACCACAACACAATGAAAAGATGCGCTTTGATTTCGCTGCTCACGGTTTTGGCTATTACAGCCTCGGCTCAAAGCCCCGCCCCCGGCGTCGTCAAAACCGAATTCATCTACGAAACCGCCCCTTTCCCCGAATGCCACGCTTCGACCATTGCCGAAGCAAACGGCAAGCTCATTGCGTCCTGGTTCGGCGGTACCAGAGAAAAGCATCCTGATGTAGGCATCTGGGTTGCACGTTGGGAAAACGGCAAATGGACTGCGCCGGTCGAAGCCGCCAATGGCGTCGAATCGGCAAGCAAACGCTATCCGACTTGGAATCCGGTGTTGCATCAGCCTAAGCGTGGCCCGTTGCTGCTCTTTTACAAAGCCGGCCCCAGCCCGGCTGCGTGGTGGGGGATGCTGACGACTTCCGGCGATGGCGGCAAAACGTGGAGCAAGCCGGTGCGGCTGCCCGATGGCATCGCGGGGCCGATCAAGAACAAGCCGGTCGAACTCAGCAACGGCGAATTGCTCTGCCCGTCCAGCAGCGAAGACCACGGCTGGCGCGTACATTTCGAGCGCACCGCCGACAACGGCAAGACCTGGCAACGCACCGAGTCTTTTCACTTGGGCAATGACGGCAAGGAATTCGGTGTGATTCAGCCGACGGTCTTCTTTCATAAGGGCGGCCAGCTTCAAGCCTTGATGCGCAGCCGCCAGGGCAAGATTGTCGAGGCTTGGTCAAGCGACAACGGCAAGACTTGGGGCAAGCTGGCACCGACTGCGCTGCCCAATCCGAATTCGGGCATTGACGGCGTGACCTTGAAAGACGGGCGGCAGTTGCTGGTTTATAACCACACCACGACCACCACTGGGCGGCGCGTGTTGCTACATGTTGCAGTGAGCAACGACGGTAAAAATTGGCAGGCGGCGCTCGTGCTGGAGGCGGGCAAGCCGGGTGATGAGTATTCCTATCCGGCGGTGATTCAGACGCGCGATGGGTTGGTGCATATCACTTATACGTGGTTGCGCAAGCGGGTGAAGCACGTGGTGCTTGATCCGCGCAAGCTGCAACTGCGCGAAATGAAAGATGGCGCATGGCCCATGCCATAAAGCAGCCTGCACGGGTTTGACCTGCCAAGCCGCGCGCAGTAGATTGCGCGCGTCTCGCGACTTTACCAATCACAATTCAATTTGCTTTTGGAGGAACTGCCGTCATGCATAACGCTTGCCTTCGACGTTTAGCCTGCTTGCTGACTTTGCTGTTTGTGCTGCCACTCTTCACGGGTCAGGCGCAACAATCCCGCGAAGCCTTCACGGTTGATGACATGCTCGCCGTCGCCAACGTCAACCTCGCTGATCTGAGTGAAGACGGGCGCTGGCTGGCGGCGACGTCGGCAACCTTGCGCGACCGCATCGGCATAGACAATACGCGTTTCGGTGATCCGACCTATGCCGCCCCGGCGCTCGGCGATGTTTGGATTATTGAGACACCGACCGGGCAAACGAAACGGCTGTTTGCCGACAAACGCCAGGTGCGCGGCTTGAAATGGTCGCCCGACGGCGCGCGGCTGGCATTGCTGGAATTGCGCGGCGCCGCATTCGTGCCAATGATTTGGGAACGCGCCGCGAATAAGTGGCAGGCAGTGACCTTGCCTGTGGGCAAGGCCGTGGCGGAAAACACCGAACTGAGTTGGACGCCGGATAGCGCGCAGTTGTTGTTGACCGCGCGGCCCATTGAATGGCGGCCACAGGCGCGCGCGAAATTCGAGGCGTTGACCAAGGTCGCCGTCGTCGTTCAATCGAGCAAGGAGCCGTTTCTGGCGTGGGATGAACTGCGACGTATGGCGACAGAGCGCGCGTTGGTAAGTTTCGATGTGAAAAACGGCAGCAGCCGCGAGGTGTTGGCGCAGACGAAATTGAACGGCTATGACTTGGCCGAAGACGGTTCGTTTATCACGTACAGTGAAGACATCACGAAGAAGACCGATTACGACGTGATCTTTGGCAACGAGAATCAGGTGCTGCTGAAACCGTTGAATGGCGGCGAGGCGCGCACGTTGGTCAAGTCCACAAAAGGCATCACGCTGAATTGGTCGCGCGCTGGGCGGCGTTACGCCTACGCCAAAGACGGCAACGTATTCACTGCCTCGATTGACGACAAAGAGGCGCGGCAGTTGACCGGCAAGAAAGACGAGAAGAAAGAGGGTGAGGTTGAGAAAGAGAAGAAAGACGACAAGGAAAAATTCGGCGTCGTGCGCTTGAGTCCGAAAGGTGAATGGCTGATCGCGTCGAACAAGGAAGGGCTGTGGCTGATCGAGACCGCGACAGGTGCGCGCGAATTGTTTTTGAAGATGCCGGAAGAAGACAAAGAAGCGCCGCGTTATCAGGTCGTCGAATGGAGCGGCGACGACATTTATCTGAGCTATGCCGCGCGAACGAAATGGGAACGCGGCTTTGTGCGCTACAACCGCGCCAGCAAACAGATGAGCACGTTGCTCAAAGACGGGCGGCTTTATTCCGGCTTCCGGCTGTCCAAAGACGGGCGCACCGCCGTGCTGAGCATCGCCGAAGGCAATCGGCCCGGCGATTTGGTTGTGACTGATGCCGAGTTCAAGAACCTGCGGCGGCTGACCAATCTCAACCCGCAGTTACAAGCCAAGAAGCTGAGCAAAACCGAATTATTCTCTTACCTTGATGCCGATGGCACGCGCAGTTACGGCGTGCTCTATTACCCGGCGGATTACGAGCCGGGCAAAAAGTATCCGACCGTCTTCAACATCTACGAGCAATTTTTTGACGACACGTTTAACGG
>JANOWX010000399.1:0-2697 GCA_031418175.1 Acidobacteriota bacterium
CGCCGGTCATTCCCTCCTTCCGCCGCGGCCGGCGTGGCTGTTCGGGCCGCGGCCCCTCCGGGGTGCCCCCACGGCGGCGGCCTACTACCCCCCCGGGTCGCTCCCGCTCCCGGTTCTGCACCGTCTACAAAAACTCGCCCGCCTGATTCGGCGCACTCGCGGGCGCGTCGTTCGGCGGCAACAACCGCCAATGGTGCGGCGCATAAAACAGCCCGCGCACCTTCTTGCCCGGCAGCACTTTCAACAGGTACTGGCGCGGCTTCCAATCGTAAGCGGCAATCGAGCCGCGTTTGAGCAGCGTCGCGTCAATCTTGAAGACGCCCGGCGCCAGGCCGAACTCGTCGCATTGAATCTCCATCACGCCGCGCCCTTGCAGGCTCGGCAACTGTTCGCCCGTCAGCGCCGTAGTGAAATGGCAATGCAGACGGTCGTCCGCCGAATAGAAGAACAATTCAAACACGGCGTCTTCGATGGGGCGGTGCGCGATGTATTCGATCTGCGCCACCAACGGTTCGCCCGTCGCCAGCGCATCCACCGGTAAGCCGTCGCGATCCAGAAAGCGCACGCTCAGGATTTCGGCCTCGCGCCCGCTGTCGTTCTGGCCGGCGGTCATGAGCTGGTTTTCCTGCTCCGCCGCCTTGAACACCACTGCGTTGTAGTAGGCGCTGATCGCCTCCTGCGGTTCGCCCTGCGCGCAGAGTTTGCCCTGATGCAGGAAGAAGACGCGGCTGCACAGCCGTTCGACCGCCGCCATGTCGTGCGAGACAAAGGCGATGGTCATGCCGTTGCGGCGCAACTCTTCGATGCGCTGCTGGCACTTGCTCTGAAAGGCCGCGTCGCCCACGGCCAGCACTTCGTCCACCAGCAACACGTGCGGGTTGATGTGCGCCGCCACGGCGAAGCCCAGCCGCACGTACATGCCCGACGAATAGCGTTTGACCGGCGTGTCAATGAACCGCTCCATCTCGGCAAAGGCCACGATCTGGTCGAACTTGCTGCGCACCTCGGCGCGCTTCATCCCCATGATCGAACCGTACAGAAAGATGTTCTCGCGCCCCGTCAATTCAGGGTGAAAGCCCGCGCCGACTTCGATCAACGAAGCCACCGAACCGCGCACGACCAGCTTGCCGCTGGTCGGATAAATGATGCGCGCCAGCAATTTCAAGATCGTGCTCTTGCCCGACCCGTTCGGCCCGATGAAGCCGACCGTCTCGCCCTGTTCAACTTCGAGGCTCACCTCGCGCAACGCAAAAAATTCATCCGTGCTGCCATCGCCCGCGCGCGCGCCCTGCGCCAGCCGCTGGCCGAAGCGCGCCAATTCCTCGCGGATGGATTTCGAGCCGAGCCGGCTCAGCCGATAGCGTTTTGACAGATGATCTACGGTGATGATTTTCATAAGGAGAAGTCGGAATTCGGAATTAGGAAGCAAGTTCATTCCGAATTCCGACTTCCGACTTCCTTCAAACTATGTCCGCAAACTCCCGTTCCAGGTGCTTGAAATACTTGTAGCCCAGCCAGACCAGCAACAGCGAGACGACCGCCGCCAGCGCCAGGTAATTCAATTCCGGGGCGACGCCCTTCACGATGCTGCGGCGGTAACCGTCAATGATCGCGGCCATCGGGTTGAGCGACATATACAAACTGCGCCAGCGTTCCGGCACGCTCGACGCGGGATAAAGCACCGGCGTGCTTAACATCCAAATCTGAATCACCAGCGGCAAGGTGTGCCGCACATCGCGGTACAAGACCGTGAAGGCCGACAGCAGCAAACACACACCGACGGTGAAAAGTATTTGCACGGTCAACAGCGGCAGCACGTAAAGCAGATTCCAGGTCGGTGGCACCTGATAATAAAACAGCATCCCGACGAAGATCAGCGAGGCGATCAGGAAGTCCACAAAGGCCGCAAACACCGACGCCAGCGGCACGATCTCGCGCGGGAAATAAATCTTGGTGATCAAGTTGGAGTTTTGAATCAGGCTCGGAATGGCGAACGACAGCGCCGTCGAAAAGAACGTCCACGGCAACAAGGCCGGGTAAGAAAAGAGCGGATACGGCAGCCCCTCACTGGGCAGCCGGTTGAAATGCCCGAAGAACAAACTGAGGACCAGCATCAGCGAGAACGGCTGCAACACGGCCCAGAGCACGCCCAGCACGCTCTGTTTGTAGCGCACCTTCAATTCGCGCTGCGTGACCAGATAGAGCAGTTCGCCGTGCTTGAACAACTCGCGCAAATGGGCGAGCAGGCTGTCGCTCCACTCGATGGTGTTTTCCAGCATCGGCCCAATGGCCGGCGTGGGCGCGCTCTGTTCTTGCGTTTCGCGCGGTGCGGGTTCTAGTTCTTTTTCAGCTACGGTGGCTGACATACTTCTCGTTACCTTGTTTAGACCGTCTCGAATTGCAATGTACGTAGCATCTCAGGTTTGACGCGCGCGCTGACCGCGAGTATTTCAACGCCGACCACCTGGCCCTGCTCGTTGTAATCCAGGATCACGCCGGGTTGGACTTCTTCCGATTCGATGATCGCGGCTTCATCGAGCCGGAAGTAGAGCGTGTCGCTTGTTTGGTCAATGCGTAGGCGCATCATTTCTCCTAGCCCGCGAATGCGGGCGGCGGAATAAAGCCCAGGGTGGAGCGCGTCAGCGCGGAACCCTGGGGATACCGCGGATTGGCCCCACCAGCCCGCGAATGCGGGCG
>JANOWX010000400.1:0-23429 GCA_031418175.1 Acidobacteriota bacterium
CAGATGATTTCCTGGGCCTTTCGCATGCGCGAGTCCTTTGGGAAAGCGGCGTCGCACCCGCCGCACTCCATAGCTTCGCCTTAGAAATCATCCATGACCTTGAGTTGGTCAATTTTGAAACTGTAAATGGTTTTGACCATCGGTGGTGGCGCAGTGCGCTCAAACCAGGCCGCAGAACACCAGTTGTATTGATTGGCTACCGCCACCAAGCCATGCTTCACCGGATTTTGGTGAACGTAGTTCAAGCGCGCGAGGTACGACTTTTGAAAAGTCAGTTTCGTGTCCCAGCAGTTAAACCAAACCTGGCGACCTTCCATTTGCTGCATCTGATTCAGTTCGCGCGCCGTCGTCGTATGCAACTGACTCAACATCTGTTTTAAGTCTCCTGCTTCCGGCAAGCTGCGCGCGATAAAATGATAGTGGTTGGAAAAGACAGCCCAAGCCTCAAGCTGCCAGTGATAATTCAGCGCCAAGGTCAGCAACTGATTTCGAGCAGGGAGAGTTGTTCCGGCGCTTTGAACAGATGCCGCTTATACATCGTCGCGGCAGTCACCATAAAAACGCCATCCGTATCAAGACGATGAACCGGCGCGTGCGGCCAGTCTTTGATTGGCAAAAGTTCGCTTTCACTACTCATGTATGCCCTCGGCGAAGCCTGTGGAGTGCGGCGGCTTTGACGCCGCTTTCCCAACAGAATTTTGCAGTTACAAAATTACCAGCCCAAACAACGCATTGCCTTCAATGCGCCTTTTTAGCAAGTCCTTTGGGAAAGCGGCGTCAAAGCCGCCGCACTCCACAGGCTTCGCCGATACAGGTCTTTAGCGAAGCGTGATGACATCCGCGTTCGGATTCGGAAACGTCAGATTGCCGTCCGCCTTTGCGTCGCCCTTGCTGACTTTGAAGCCGATCAAGTCGCCGGGCTTACGCGGAATGTTTTCAATCGAGACCGCGCCGTCCGATTTGGTGATGAACTGTTTACCGGGCAGGGCGTCGAGTTCTACGACAGCATCGGCGACAGGACGGCCTTGCCCATCGTTGACCAGCACCTTCATTGCGGGCGGCGACCCTGACTGTAGTTTGACGGGGTCGGGCTTGGGGCGCGTGGAATAATACAGCCACGCGCTGACGGCCAGCACCACGACGGCCAAGGCAACGACGAGCAGCGCGAAGTGCGGGCGGCTCTCGTGAATCGTGACCTGCACATCGCGTCCGCCTTGAATGAAATGCCCGCCCACCGTGATGTTGCTTTGCGTGAAGAGCGCCTGCGCCTGCTTCAACATCTCGGCAGGTTCGGCAGCCGGGACGCGCGCAAGCTGGGCAATGACTTGGGCGCGCTGCGCGGCATCGTGTGGTTGCGGATCAGTCGGCAAGGCTGCCAAAAGCTTCGGCAACGCTTCATCCACATGCTGGCAGACGATGCCGTTGATGGCGGCCAGCGCGGGCGGTAGCGGCGTCTCATCCAGCAGTAACGGAATAATGGTTTTCTTCAACGCCAGCGCCGTCGTCCACTCAAACTCGACAAAGTGCGACGCGGCGGATGGCGCCGACCAGAGCAGCAAGACGGCATCACAATCAGCGACGGCCTCGCCGAGTTTCTTCGGCCAACGGTCGCCGCCGTAAAGGCTGTGCTGATCGCGCCACACACTCACACCGTGCGCGCGCAACGCCTGCTCCAACGCCTGCGCGCGGTTCAGATCGGCTCGGGCATAGCTGATGAAGACGTTGGGCATCGCGGGTGTACCTTTGGTCGTGACGGTTGCTGTGGTTTCGGGACGGCGGGATTAAACAGCAGTTGCGGCCAAAAAGAAAAGGAACCTAAGCGCTTGGCAGCCACGCGCGCCTGTGTTGAAATGCCGCCACGATCCGCTCAATCCCAAACACAAAGGAACCAACATCTTGCTGATCTTGCACGCGAGCCTGCAACAGGGCCAATTGCTGTTATGGGGCGAGGCCCCTGCCGCGACCCTTCCAGCGCAGTCAAAACGCAAAACAAAGAGCGCTACGCCTTGGCCGTATGACGCGGGCAGCGCGCGGTTGCTAGCTGCGCTGGGCGAAGTCTTTGGCGAATTGGAACTGGAAGACACAGACACGTTGCAACAGACCATCTGGCTGCCCGCGTTGGGGCAACAGGCGCTGGCTTCCAGTCCGTTGATCGCGGAACCGCCGCCTGAGGCCAAGCCCACTGCCGTAAAAGATGCGGCGAAAACGGCGCTGACGAAGTGGACGGTCACGGCCTTGCCGCTGGCGACCATCGAATCCGTCGAGTTGCTCTGTCATTGCGTAGGGCAAACGACGCTCGCGCCGGGCGTCTTGATCGGCAATGACCTGGCCTACTGCGCTTCGGTCTTGCGATTCGCGGGCACGTTGGCGGCGCGGCAACAGGTCATGCCGGGCGTGCACTTTGAAGACGATGAATATCGCGCCTGCTGGCAACCGCTATTGGCGGGGGCCGATGCGCAACGCATGACGCAATTGACACGCGCGCTGCCGCAGAGTTGCCGCGCAATGACCGATGATGCAACGCAGGCGCAGGCGGCGGTGGACATAACGCGCGAATTGCTCGACACCTTTGTAGATCATCTGGTGCGGTTCAGCGCCGACTCTGAACCACGCACACGCACGCCACGCAAAACCAAACGCGAATTCGACAGCCTGCACGATCAATGGCTGCACGCGCTGCGCAGCACGTCGGCCAGCCTCAGCGGCAAGCCCGCCGAGTTGCGGCAACTGGCCGCGCAGGTGCGCGATTGGCAGCGTCCGCTGACCATCACGAGCACCGCGCCGTTTCGTTTGTGCTTCCGGCTGGAAGAGCCGGGCGATGAAACTGAAGCTCCGTCGCCGCGTCAGCGCGCTTCAACAGCGTGGCAAGTGCGCTATCTGCTGCAAGCCGCCGATGAACAGAGTTTGTTGGTGCCCGTCGCCGAGGCCTGGCAAGCGAAAGGGCGCGCGGCGACGGTGTTGAAACGCGGCGGCTTCAATGCGCGCGAATACCTGTTGGCGGCGCTGGGCCAGGCCAGCACGCTCAGCCCGCAGATCGAAGGGAGTTTGAAAACCGCCGCGCCTGCCGGCTATGAACTGGGCGCGACCGGCGCGCATCAATTCCTGACCGAAAAGGCCTGGCTGCTCGAACAGGCGGGCTTTGGCGTGCTGCTGCCCGCGTGGTGGACGCGCAAGGGCACGAAGCTGCGGCTGACGGCGCGCGCCAATGTCAAAAGCCCAAAGCTGGCTGGTGGCGGCGGCCTCACGCTGACCGACATCGTGCAATTCGATTGGCAGATGGCGTTGGGCGACGAGACGCTTTCAATCAAAGAACTGGCTGCGCTGGCCGCGCTCAAAGCGCCGCTCGTCAAAATTCGCGGCCAATGGGTGCAACTCAACGCCGAAGAGATTCAGGCCGCGTTGGCCTTTTGGAAGAAGAATCCGACCGGCAAGGCCACTGTGCGCGAGGTCGTGCAAATGGCGCTGGGCGCGAATCAATTGCCCGGCGGCATTGCGGTGGGCGGAGTGCAAGCCGAAGGGTGGATGGGCGAATTCCTGGCGCAACTGGACGGGCGCGCGGCTTTCACTGAACAACCGGTGCCGGGTGAATTCGTCGGCACGCTGCGGCCTTATCAATTGCGCGGCTATTCGTGGCTGGCGTTTTTGCGGCAATGGGGCCTGGGCGCGTGTCTGGCCGACGACATGGGTTTGGGCAAGACGGTGCAGACACTGGCGCTGATTGAACGTGACTGGCAGGCGAATGGCCCATCTGTGAAGAAGCCGGTCCTGCTGATCTGCCCGATGTCGGTCGTCGGCAACTGGCAGAAAGAGGCGGCGCGCTTCACGCCCGATTTGCCCGTGCTGGTGCATCACGGGGCGACGCGCAGCAAGAGTGCGGCGTTCAAGAAAGAGGTGAAGGGACAAGCCGTCGTCATTTCGAGCTACGCGTTATTGCACCGCGATCAGGCGCTCTTCGATCAAATCGCCTGGGCGGGCGTGATCCTCGACGAAGCGCAGAACATCAAGAACGCTGAGACCAAACAAGCGCGCGCCGCCCGCGCGATCAAGAGCGATTACCGCGTGGCGTTGACCGGCACGCCCGTCGAAAACAATGTCGGCGATTTGTGGTCGTTGATGGAATTTTTGAACCCCGGCTTCCTCGGCACGCAGACCGCGTTCAAACGCAACTTCTTCATTCCGATTCAGGCGCAAGGCGACGCTGAGGCTTCGCAGCAACTCAAACGGCTCACCGCGCCCTTCATCCTGCGCCGTTTGAAGACCGACAAGACGATCATTTCAGACCTGCCCGACAAGCTCGAAATGAAAGTCTTCTGCACGCTGACCAAAGAGCAGGCCTCGCTCTACGCTGCCGTCGTCGAAGACATGAGCAAATCGCTCAATGACGCCGAAGGCATTCAGCGCAAGGGGATGGTGCTGGCGACGCTGACCAAGCTGAAACAGGTCTGCAATCATCCGGCGCAATTCCTGGGCGACAATTCGGCGCTGCCGGGCCGTTCGGGCAAGCTGGCGCGGCTGACTGAAATGCTGGAAGAAGCTTTGTCTGCCGATGATCGCGCGCTGGTCTTCACACAGTTTTCTGAAATGGGCGAACTCTTGCGCAAACATTTGCAGGAAAGCTTTGGCCGCGAGGTGCTTTTCTTGCACGGCGGCGTGGCGAAAAAACAACGCGACCGCATGGTCGAACGCTTTCAACAAGCGGACGCGGTAAGCCCGCCCCTGTTTATCCTCTCGTTGAAAGCGGGCGGCACCGGGTTGAATTTGACCGCCGCCAATCACGTTTTCCATTTCGACCGCTGGTGGAATCCGGCGGTCGAGAACCAAGCGACCGACCGCGCCTTCCGCATCGGCCAGCAGCGCAACGTGCAGGTGCACAAATTCCTCTGCGCGGGCACGCTCGAAGACCGCATTGACGAGATGATCGAACGCAAACAAACCCTCGCCGCCAGCATCGTGGGCACGGGCGAAGGCTGGCTGACGGAGCTTTCTAACGAGGCGTTGAAAGATTTGTTTGCGTTGCGGCAGGAAGCGGTTGGCGAGTAGCTTGGCTTGCGTTGTACGAACTGAGTAGAATCTGCGTATGAGCCGTCGAGATACTTATCATTATTCTCTCAAGCGCGCGTTGGTGAAGGATGGTTGGCAGATTACGCACGATCCGTTCCCACTCATTTACGGCGGCGCTTCCGTTTCAACTGATCTGGGCGCGCAGCGAACTCACGAGATTGGCAGCAAGCATATCGCTGTCGAACTCATCGCGGTTGAGATCAAAGATTTCGATGAGGATCAAATGATGAGCGTCTTTGAAAAGGCGCTCGGACAATACCGGCTTTATCACACGATGCTGAACAGACTTGAACCGCAGCGGGTACTTTACCTGGCAATTCGGAATGAGGCATGGCTGGACTTCTTTCAACGTCCGGCTGTCCAGGATGTGCTCGCTGACAATGATGTGTTGCTCATCATTTTTGACGAGCAGCGAGAGGAGATTTTGCAATGGATCAAATAACACGCTACCGGCAAATCATTCAACAAGTGCTTGAGGCTTACGCCAAGCTGATGTCAATGGACGCGATCAAACTCTTGCCTGTCTGCGATACGATTCACGATCAATACTTGCTGATCACACTCGGCAAGATCAATAAACATCATGAACATGCCATCTGCTTTCACGCCCAACTGCTCGGGCAAACCGTCAAAATCGAAGTTGATTTGACCGAAGTTGGCATAGCGAATGAATTGATAGAAGCCGGTATCGCCACCGCCGATATTCAACACGCCTGGATTTCGCGCCCGAAACCCAAAGCCGAAGCGGCGCTGGCGGCGTAATCAAGCTGCCGAGGAGGACGAATAACGATGGGCTACTACAACGATTGGGGCTGGTACAAACCCAAGCCCCGCATTCAAGCCAAAGGCGGCATCCGCGCGCAATCCAAACGCGGCGATTTCAGCGTCACCTGGTGGGGCAAACGCTGGGTCGCCACGCTGGAAAGCTTCGACATCGGCGCGCGCATGGGCCGGGGGCGTTCGTATGCGCGCAACGGTTCGGTGCTCTCGCTTGACATCGCGTCCGGCGAGGTCAAAGCCAAAGTTCAAGGCTCTTACCCGCAACCGTACAAAATCTCGATCAAGCTGAAAGCGATGCCCGACAGCGATTGGCGCAAGCTGGCCGCAGCGCTCTCGACCCAAGCCATCTTTGCCGCCAAGCTGCTTGCGGGCGAGATGCCGCAAGAGATCGAAGACGTATTCAAAGCCGCCGGCCTAGCGCTCTTCCCCGCCAAGTCGCGCGATCTGGTCACGGACTGCTCTTGCCCCGACTGGTCGAACCCGTGCAAGCACATCGCGGCGGTCTATTACCTGCTTGGGGAAGAGTTCGACCGCGACCCGTTTTTACTGTTCAAACTGCGCGGGATGGAACGCGCGGCGTTTATCAAGCTGTTGGGCGCGGCAACGCCTGCTAAAAAAGCCGTCGAAGAAGTTGCCGCCGCCTTGCCGCCCGAACCGCTCAGTGCCGCCACGTTCTGGCAAGCCGCGCCGCTCGCGCCCGATTGGCTGGGCGAAGCGCGCACACCGCCAGTCAATGCCGCCGTCTTGCAACGGTTGGGGAACTTTCCGTTTTGGCGCGGGACAGAAACGTTGGCGGAGGCGCTCACACCGGTTTATGTGGCGGCGTCGGCGCGTGGGTTGGATGTCTTCGTCGGATCAGAAGGCGCAGCCGAATCGCGCGCGGCGTGATCTGGGTGGGGCGGACTTAGACTGCCCTACTCAGCCGGACAGACTAAAGTCCATCCCACCATTCAGAACTTTTCGCGCACTCTGAGGTAACTCGCAAAACGCGGCAGGCCATTTTTCGTCAACCCGCGATAGGTAAACGTAATCAACGTGCCCACAGCCGGCGGATTGGCGCGCACGGCATCAGTGAAACCCGTGCCGATCTGAAAGCGTTTGCCAGCCGCCGTCTCGACTTGCAGCGCGCCCATCATCCCCGCGTACTTCCCCTTGCCCGGCACGTAGCCAATCACCGTGGCTTCGGCGTCATTGAGCGGTTTCAATTTCAGCAAGGCGTCACTGCGGCCCGTGTGATACGGCGCGTCGGCCCGATGCAGCATCAAGCCTTCGCCGCCTGCGCGCACGACTTCGTTCAGTTTGCGTTTGAGCGCGACGTTGTCAGGCAGGCGGAACTGTTCGATCGCGACGAGTTGCGGCCAGTTGGCAGCGGCGGCGATTTGTTTGATCTGCTGGTAGCGTTGTTCAAAAGTGCCCGGCGCATCGGGCAGTTCGAACACCATATATTTGATCTGCCGCCACTCCGCGTCCACCGGCGCCGTCTTGCGCACGTAGCCGGAAAGCTGTTCGAACTGCCCGCGCCCCAACCACAACTCGCCATCCAGCGGGCGCGGCGGCAGCTTGGCCGTGAACCAGGCGGGCGCGTTGATCGTGTTCCCGCTGCGCGAACGCAGGGTTTTGCCGTCCCAGATGGCGCGCACGCCGTCATACTTTTCGCTGACCAGATAGGGCGCGGGATCAATCTCGGCGTTGGCGACGTTCGCCAGCAAGGCGGGCGGCGCTGCGGGCGTTTGCGCGTGGACAAAAGGCGCGAGTGATAAACAAAGGGCGAAGGCCACCAGGCATAAGAGTGGCTGCATAAAAGGGCTCCTTCAACGAACTTCTTTGGCGCTTGAACCGCCGCAAGTCTGCAGTGATTTTCAAGGCAAGGCTTCGATGGTGACGCGGCCATTCAATTTGGCTTCCACCATGAATTGTTGCCCCCAAAGCATGGACATCCCAATCAATTCCCCGCCTTCCAGTTGTAAAGCCAAGACCTCGCGTTCGCAGCCGTCCCAAAAGACTTTTGTCTCGATGAGGTCGGCTGTCACATTGCTACCATCGCCCAGCGTGGCAGGTATTTCGCCAACTTTCGACAATCCCAGTTGCGCAACCAATGCAGCCGGCAGCGTCAGAAACCCGTTGAACCCCGTATCCAGTACGGTTTCGATCAGAACTTCCTGACTGGTTGCGCCGCGCAGGGCGAGCGCCACGACGATTTCACGTTTTCTGGTGACGAGTCCGGTAATCATGTTGGTTAGACCCGGCGGAATCCCAGGCGATAAGCCGCCGCATACCCGATGCGAATAAAGTAAAACTGTGCGCCGGGATGTTTGGCTTGTGCGCGTCGCAGCGCCGTCAGTTCACCCTCAGCGATTTCATAGTCGCCGGTGTCAACGTGCAAAACCAGAAACTCGCCGTAATGCGCGTCTTCAACCTGTGCGCGAATTTGCTGGTCGTAAAGCTGTTGCCCGCGTTGTGCCAGGCTTGGCGTGGCGCCCTCCATTGCTGGTCTCATTTTCACTCCTGTACGCAATAGAGCGCCGAGTTGCCCCGGCGCTCTCTGCTTGCTCTTGCTTGGCAACTCCTCAGGCTTAGGGCCTACCGCTTTCAAGAAAGGCCTTCAACTTCCGCGACCGCGACGGATGGCGCAGTTTGCGCAACGCCTTCGCTTCGATCTGGCGAATGCGTTCGCGCGTGACGGCGAAATGCTGGCCGACTTCTTCCAGCGTGTGTTCGCTGCCGTTCGGGCCTAAACCAAAGCGCATCTTGATGACCTTCTCTTCGCGCGGCGTGAGGGTCTTCAACACCTCTTCCGTGATTTCGCGGAGGTTGATGTTGATGACCGATTCCGCCGGGTTGGCGATGGTTTTGTCTTCGATGAAATCGCCAAGGTGCGAATCTTCTTCCTCGCCGATGGGCGTTTCCAGCGAAATGGGCTCTTGCGCGATCTTCAAGACCTTTCGCACCTTCGACGGCGGGATGTCCATCTTCTTGGCGATCTCTTCGCTGGTTGGTTCGCGGCCAAGCTCTTGCACCAGCGCGCGCGAGGTGCGTATGAGCTTGTTGATCGTTTCGATCATGTGCACCGGGATGCGGATGGTGCGGGCCTGGTCGGCGATGGCGCGCGTGATGGCCTGGCGAATCCACCACGTCGCGTAGGTCGAAAACTTGTAGCCGCGCCGATATTCGAACTTGTCCACGGCTTTCATCAGGCCGATGTTGCCTTCCTGGATCAAGTCCAGAAATTGCAGGCCGCGGTTGGTGTACTTTTTGGCGATGGAGACGACCAGGCGCAGGTTGGCTTCGACCAGTTCGGTCTTGGCCTGTTGTGCGGCATGTTCGCCGGTTTTCCAATTCTGGAAGGCGCGTTTAATCTCGGTGGCCGAAGCGCGATGTTGTTCTTCCAGCGTGGAGAAATGCTTCTTGGCCGCGCGCACGCGCTTCTCCATCTCCTTGATCTCTTCCTCTTTGCGTTTGCGTTCGAGGGCTTTTTGCAGCTTTTCGATCTCGTTCTCGGCTTGTTTGACCTCGGTCGCGGACAAGCGCATCGCCAGCACCAGGCGCTCTTCGATCGTGAAGGTGAATTCGAGCAGCCGCACCAGGTGCGAGAGTTCAATGCGTTGGCGCGCCAGCTTGCGCCGCATCTTGGGCAGCTTGGGCGAGCGTTTCGGCTCAAGCACCATTTTTTCGTAAGCGGTGTAGGTTTTCTTGAACGCCTTCTGAATCTCGCCGAGGGTCTCGACCGTGTAGTTGTGATACTCCTCGATCTTCTCTTCGGTGATGCCTTCCTGTTCGGTGAAGGTGACGATCTCGCGGATGCCGAGTTCGCCGTTGACCAGTTCTTCGCCGATCTTGAGCAGTTCGGCGATGGCGACGGGCGAACGCGAGATGGCTTTTTGCGCGCGGATTTTGCCGCGTTCGATGCGCTTGGCGATGGCGACTTCGCCTTCGCGCGTGAGCAGCGGCACGACACCCATTTCGCGCAGGTAAAGACGCACGGGGTCGTTGGTTTTGTCGAGGGCGCCGGGCGAGAGGTCTAGCTCTGGCTCAGGCTCGTCGCCCTCGTCCATTTTCTTGTCCATGCCGGCCTGTGAGGCGGCGTTCTCGAAGAATTGCTCCTGCGAATCGGCGATGGCGATGCCCTCGCCGCCCAGCAGGGCGAAGATGTCTTCGATATCGTCGGCCGAGACCGGCCCTTCGGGTAGCTCCTGGTTGATGTCGTCATAGGTCAGGAACTGTTTGTCCTTCCCCATATCCAGCAGCTTCTGCACATCATCAGTGTACTTTTCGTCCAATTTGCCTTCTCCTTTCGCCGCTTCCGCATCAACAAAACATCAGAGTATGCTGGGGCGGCGGAAAGAAATCTCCTTTTTATCTCTTACTCAATTTCCGTGTTGTAACCAGCGCCGTGGGGAACGAACATTACTGTTGCAAAATTATGTCCCATATCGGTCTCTGACTACCTCCTACAAAAGATGCACTGGAACGGTAGCGAAACAAGTTTCCATAAGCATCTGCGGTTGATTCTTCTGTGTAGCTCAACTGAATAGACAAAACACCCAGGGAAGGCAGCGTAAACAGTTCATTGTTCATTACGGCATATTTACGTGTAGGCGTATCGCCATTCTGTCCGTGTTGTTGAACCAAATACGTGCCATTAGAACTACGCAGCACATACCACCTACCCTCACTTGTCCGCCACACTGCAACATCGGTTTTGCCATCACCATCGTAATCACCTGACACTGGCACATCGTACTGTGGCGCATTCGGTGTTCCCCAGGTTGTAGTTTGGAGTGTGTCGTTCGAGCTACGCCAGATGTACCAATTGCTATCAGTGCCACGCCAAACGGCGATGTCTGTCTTGCCATCGCCGTCATAATCACCTGGCACAGGCACATCTGTGCTAATACCCAATTGCTTGATTAAGTTTGTGCCATTGGAACTGCGTTTGACGTACCAGTTGCCCTCATTCGGACGCCAGACTGCCGCATCGGTCTTGCCGTCGCCATCGTAGTCACCCGGCACAGGCACATCGTTGTAAGGTGAATAGCCAGCACCCAAAACCACAGTTTGCACATTGTTGTCTGAAGAACGTTTGATGTACCAGTGGCCCTCATTCGGGCGCCAGACTGCCACATCTGTCTTGCCATCACCATCGTAATCACCTGGGACAGGCACATCGTTGTAAGGTGAATAGCCAGCGCCCCAGGCCACGGTTTGCACATTGTTGTCTGAAGAACGTTTGATGTACCAGTTACCCTCACCTGGACGCCAGACGGCAATGTCAGTCTTACCGTCACCATCGTAGTCACCCAGTACAGGCACATCGTTGTAGGGTGAATTGCTAGAGCCCCAGGAAGTGGTCGAGAGTGTGCCGTTCGAGCTTTTGATGATTAACCAATTACTCTCTGCACCTCGCCAAACCGCAAAATCGGCCTTACCATCGCCGTCAAAATCAGCCTTGCTTGTGAGCGTGTAGGGACGCGCTTGCGAGACACCATCGTGGTTACTATCTTGCCAAAGCCTCAGTTGCGAAAAGACCGCGTCGTTATTGTCAATAACTCCGTTATTGTTGCCTCCATTCCCCGCTCCATCGAATACGCCAAGAGCTAGGAAGCCATTTGGAGTATATGATGTTGGCTGTGGTGTAACGCTGCCAAATAACTCTCTGCCACTATCTATTACCCCATTACCATTCCGGTCTAATACCAAAAACGCCTCATCTGTACCTGCGGCAGTCCAAGATATAGGCTCCTTGATGCCAGTATTATTGAAGTCGAAATTGACACCATTTGCTACATTAGTAAGCGAATAGCCATTATTATTAATGTCAATGATAATAGGCGACTGAAGACAACAGCATGTGCTATTTTGAGGTTTCCTATAACCTGGCTTGCACCCACCATTAACTGTTCCGAAAAGGCAAAAATTTGGCACATGACAAGCTGCCGGGAACTCAGGTGAGGTAGGTTGATTTGGTGAGCTCCCACAATTTTCGTCGAGGGGGCCACAGTTACAGCCCTCAGTACCATTAGAACGGGCACAATCTGGGTGATCGTTACCACATGACATGTCTTCTGACCTTGAGCATTGTTTATTGAGTAAACCGCATTTCCAATAGTTCCGATACTGGTCAACCGGACAAGGGGCCTCACAACTAGCCCCTTCAGTACAAGAACTTATTCCGCATTTATTATCAGTGGAATATTCGCACTGACCAGTACCATCTGCCTTTAGGACACACTTTAGATAAGGCCTATCATACCCAGAACCGCATGCGCAAAGCTGACCATCGGCTGAACAGCCCCCGGTGCTTTGACCACAACTATTAACCTGTGTGCAAGTACCGTCAGTTCCGCAAATATAATGAGGAGTTTGCATTGGAGAGGGGCACGGCTCGACACAACCAGGAGTAAACCTAGCGTTCCAACAGGACCCAAAAATAAAAGAACAACCAGGACTCGTGTTTATAACGTAATCAAGAGCTCCGTATGAATAAAGAGGTTGTGGCGTGTGACTTCTATCGAAAAATCTCACCGGACAAACCTTACTTGGATCTCCTGGGTCGCAACCTGGAATATTTTGTGTAAAAAGGAAAAACCAATCACAATCTATGGTCGGAGACGAGAGTCGCTGTACGTTAGCACCTACTTGTATCATCGGGGAAGCTTTATTATTCAGAGATATAAACGAGTCACTGAATGAGGCTAACTGCAATACTAAACTCTTGACGCTAGAGCTAGTATTCGGATAGGAGGTACTGGAGGGAGAAAATGAGTGTGTATTATTTTGAATGCTAGATTCTTGATTAGACTGTCGGGAGAAAGGTTTACCCGCAAAGTAACCAGTACCATCGCCAAAATTAATTACGTATACTTCAAGTTGTACCTTGGTGATTTGAATTGTCTCGCCTCTCATTGTTTCCAATTCTTGCATGAATTTGGCGTAGTTTTTCAAGACATCAGCTTCTAGCTTAAAAGTATGTGTTTCACCCGGCTTAAGCGACTCATCATCCGGGCTAGATGTTTTATTGATTTCAAATAAGGCGTGGTTGCCATATTCAAGTTCAAAGGCCCATTTTGCCCCACCAACCTCGACTTCAGGTAGCGTGAGATACAAAAACATGTAATAGATGGGCTTATTCCCTGTGTTTTTAACATCAACCACAAAGTCATTGGGAAAATTGTCTGAATCAACCTTGCTGGTCCGACTTAACTTCACAACTGGCGGCGGGTCATATCTTAGTGAGAGCCGTCTTTTTGGGGTTTCCTGTGTTTGGAATTTAGCTGACAAATACGAACTGGCGGCGGTTGGGCGCTGTGAAACCTGAAAGAACAGCATTGAACTTCCAAAAACCAGGATTGTGCCGATGAGAGAAAGGAAAAAGCTTCTTGATTGTGTACGATTCATAATTAAGTTCCTGTGCAAAATGAATCTGGTATAAAGAATCGTGATTTAGGCCAGTTTCAAGGCTGACCGCAATTCAAAATACCGGAAAGATTTTGCACCCCTACTTAGCTCCTGTAGAACATGTGATCTATCATTGCTAACTTCTTGCCACTAAGCTAACACTCTGAGTAACAAACCGGCTTACGCTTCGCCCGGACTCCAATTAGCCAATGCCTGTTCCCGTTTCGCCAGTTCAAATTTCTGCATCATCAATTCATTGAGCCGTTCGGCATCGTTGGCGCGCTGGGCCTGATTGATTTCCATTTGCAGGGCGACTTGTCGTTCGGCCAGCCGCTCGCAACGCAAGCTGTGTAAGCTTTCAGCCGCTTCGCGCCACCACGCTTTCAACGCGGTCATATCGTTCGGATCAGTCGCGGCTTCATCCAATGTCCATAAGCGCGGCAAAAATTCCCGCGCCAGGGCTTCATCCGCATCTTCACGCTCTGTCAACGCCTGCGTGACTTCCGCGTAATTCAACTCAATGTTTTTTTGCTCGAACTCAAAGATCAGCCGGAAAAGTTTCTCGGTACGCAGCCCCGTGAAATCCTCTTCCTTTAACTGCTGCAACAAGCGCCGCCGCAAGGGCGCGCGATTCAACAACACTTCCAGCAATTTCTGCTCCGCCGATTTGACCGCGATCGTTTCGCGGATGACGCGGTCGCTGACGCGTTCCTGCCTGGTCTCGGCGGCTTTCTTGAACTCCTGGCGCAGCAGCTTGCTATCAATTTTCAAGCGGTCGGCGATACGTTCGAGCTGTTCGGAGCGTTCGAGTTTGTCATTGACCAATCGTAAGTACGGCAAGATTGCATTGACCGTTTCGATTTTACCAGCGGGGCGCGTTTGATCGTGTGTGCCCACCGCCTGTTCGACGATGAAATCGAGGAACGATTGCGACGTTTTGAGCAGTTGGTTGTAGCCCTCAGCGCCGCGCGCTCGGATGTACTCATCCGGGTCCAAGTTGTCCGGCAGCGTCAGCACGTTGACCTTAAAACCCTGTCCCAGCAACAGTTCCAGGCTGCGCTTGGTGGCGTTGACGCCCGCCGCATCGGGGTCGAAATTGACAATGATCTTTTGCGCATAACGCCCCAGCAAGCGCACCTGCTGTTCGGTCAGCGCCGTTCCCAGGCTGGCGACTAAATTTTTTACGCCGGCCTGATAGGGGATCAAAAAATCAAGGTAGCCTTCGACCAGGATCGCAAAACCGCGCTGCCGCACCGCATCGCGTGCGTAACTCAAACCGAACAGGTGCTGGCCTTTCGTGTACAAAGCCGTTTCGGGCGAATTCAAATACTTCGGCTCGCCCTCGCCCAAAATGCGCCCGCCAAACGCGACTACGCGGCCTTGGGCATCGCAGATGGGAAACATCAGCCGCCCGCGAAATTTGTCGTAAGACCCGCCGGTCTCTTTCAAGCTGACCAGGCCGCTGCGTTCGATCTGCGTGATCGTCGCGCCTTTCGTTTTCAAATAACCGGTCAGCGCGTCCCAACTGTTCGGCGCGTAGCCCAGCTTGAACAGCTTGCGCGTCGCTTCTTGCACGCCGCGTTGTTCCAGGTAGGCCAGCCCGCGCTGCCCTTCACCGGTCGCGGTCAAGCTTTGTTCAAAGAACTCGACCGCCCATTGGTTGAGTTGCTGCAACTCGGCGCGCAAGCGGTCGCGCTCTTCAAACTCTTTCGATTCTTCAAAGACCGGCAAGCTGATGCCTGCTTTTTCGGCCACGGTCTTGATGGCTTCGGGGAAGGACGCGCCCTCGATTTCCATCACGAAGCGGAAGACATCGCCCGCCTTGCCGCACCCGAAGCATTTGAAAAAGCCCTTGTTCGCGTTGACGCTGAAGCTGGGCGTCTTTTCGCCGTGAAAGGGGCAGCAGGCCCAATAATTATTCCCCTTCTTTTTCAGCACGACGTAATCGCCGACGATTTTGACGATGTCGGCTTGGGTGCGTAATTCATCGCTGAAACCTTTGGGAATGCGCATAACACCACTTTACTTCGCGCTCATTGCATCAACTCGGACACTGGTCGAAGCCATCGCCTGCGCCAACACTGCCATCGCCGCTGTCAGTTCCGCTTGCGCCACGGTCAGCGCGTCAAACCGAATATCCAATGATTGACGCGACTCTTGCACGTAGGCTTCCATTTTGCGCCACGACACTTCTGATTGGCGCCTTGATAGCTGGATGAATTCCTCGGTTTCGCGCCGCAATTGTTGAATGAATTCCTCGGTTTCGCGTC
Source organism: Acidobacteriota bacterium (assembly GCA_031418175.1). Taxonomy (GTDB): domain Bacteria; phylum Acidobacteriota; class Blastocatellia; order RBC074; family RBC074; genus JACPYM01. The sequence goes on from JANOWX010000400.1 coordinate 15,507, forward strand.
GTGATTGTTGGATGACAATGTCCGTTTTAGCTTGCGCTTCAGCCAATGCCGCCATTTTGGCCTCAAACTCTTGTGTGCTTCGATCCTGGGCCTGGGCCAGCGCCGCCATTTTGGCGTCGAACTCAGCCTTCGCTTGTCCGCTTTTATCTTCTGAACTGATCTGCGCGCTGATCAATGCATTCAGCTTGTCATCAAGATTATGCCGTTCTCGTCGCTCACGCCGCCCTGCGCCAATACCCAATAGAAACAACCGCTCCAACCGATTGAGCCGTCTTTCGGTACGCGGGTCAGGCTCTTTTCGCTCTTGTTTCAGGGCTTCTATGTCAGCCCAAAACTTAGCCTGTTGTTCGATGATGAAGGCGATATTTCGTTCGATCTGCTCTTGATCCATCGTTAAGTCTCCTTTGGCTGGAGCTATTTCTTCAACTCTACGACAGTCGCCCCGCCGCCACCTTCATTCGGCGGCGCCGGATAAAACTTCGCTACGTGCGGATGATCGCTCAACAAATCGGCGATGGCGCGTTTCAGTATTCCCATCCCACTGCCGTGCACGATGCGGAGGCGTTCGTGATTGTTCAGATAGGCCGCATCCAGAAACTTGTCGGCCTCGTCGGTCGCTTCGTTGACGGTTTTGCCGATGATGTTTAATTCGCTGCGCACCTCGGCGCGCGTTTCGTTGAGCGAAACCGAAACGCCTTTGGGCAAGCCGCCGACAGCAGCTTTGGCAGATTTAGATTGTTGCTTGCGTTCGATCAGCCGCAAGTTTTCAGGCTGTTCACGGAAGCGCAACGCGCCCACCTGGACGCTGACGATGTCGTCGCTGACCGCTTCGACCACGGCGTCCTGACCGAGCGAAAGCACTTTGACGCGGTCGCCGATGTGAAAGTCCAGCGTCTCGATCAACGCTGGCGTTCCCGAAGCCTCAGCAGATTCTTCGACGCTCGTCGTCCCAGTTTCGGCTTTTAACTGGCGTGCGGCCGTCGTGACCGTCGCTTTCATCTCGACAGTGCGGCGTTCGATCTCGCGGCGCACTTTGCGCGCCTGGCTTTCGTCTTCGATCTTGGCGGCCAATTGCTCGGCCTTGGCGCTGAACTCGGCGACGACCTTTTGCAATTCGGCCTTGAATTCTTGCGCGCGCTCGCGTTCGCGCTTGAGGAAATCGAGTTCCAGCCGCGCGTACTTTTGGGCCACCGCCGCGCGCTCTTCTTCCAACGCCGCGCCGACTTGGCGTTGTTGATCGTGCTGTTCTTTCAGCTTGCGTAAAAACTCGGTCGCATCGGCGCTCGCGGTTTTGACACGTTCGGCGGCTTTATCCGTAATCGCTTTGGGCAAACCAAACCGCCGCGCGATCTCGATGCCGGATGAAGAACCGGCCAGGCCCGTCAGCAGGTGATAGGTCGGCTTCAGCGTCTTCTCGTCAAACTCGACGCTCGCATTCAGCACGCCCGGCGTAGTCGTCGCGTAAACCTTCAAGCCGCTGTAATGCGTCGTGACGATCACGTGCGCACGGCGTTCGTTGAAATAATCCACCATCGCCACACCCAGCGCCGAGCCTTCTTCAGGGTCGGTGCCGGTGCCGACTTCGTCGAGCAAGATCAGCGCGGGCGCGTCCAGTTCCTCGCTGATGTTGCGAATGTTCTGCAAATGCGCGGTGAAGGTCGAAAGGTTCGCCGCGATGGATTGATGATCGCCGATGTCGGCGTGCACTTGGTTGAAGACCGGCAAATCGGCTTCCGCCGCCGGCACGTGCAGCCCGGCTTGCGCCATCAATGCGAGCAGGCCGACGGTTTTGAGTACCACTGTCTTGCCGCCCGCGTTCGGCCCGCTGATTACCATCACGCGCTGCGCGGCGTCGAGTTCAAGCGAGAGCGGGACGATGGGCAAGCCCTGCGCTTTCAGATTCGCTTCCAGCAACGGATGGCGCGCGTCTTTCAAATGCAAGCGGCCGGTCTGATTGATCGCGGGTTCGACGGCCTTTTGATCCAGCGCGAGACGCGCTTTGGCGGCGATGAAATCCACTTGGGCAACGGCTTCGGCCATTGCTTCCAGCGACTCGCGTTCGGCGCGCAACTCTTCAGTGATCTGGAACAGAACCTTGATGATCTCGGTCTGCTCGAGTTCGCGCAGCCGCACCAGGTCGTTGTTCATCTCGATGGTTTCGAGCGGTTCGACAAAGGCAGTCTGGCCTGACGAAGACATGCCGTGCACGACGCCCTGCACCGCGCCGCGATTGTCGTTGCGGATGGGAATAACAAAGCGTTCGTTGCGGATAGTAACGAAGTCATCGCGCAGCGCGTGCGATTCGTCGGCTTTTTTGAGAATCGTTTCCAGCTTGCGTTGCAGGGTCTCGCGCGTGCGGCCGAGTTGGTAGCGCACCTCGCGCAGTTCCGGGCTGGCGAAATCTTCGATCTCGCCGGTCGGCGAAATGCGCGTGCGCAGTCTTTGATAAACCGAGCGTAGATTTGGAATCCGGTCGGTAACGGCGCGAATCAACGGATACAAATCGGCGCCGCCCATGCGTTCGTCGTAACGGAACGTTTCGCGCAAACCGAGCGCAATTGAAATCAGGCGAAAGACGTTGAGGATTTCGACCGGTTCCAGATTGACATCGGCGATGCCGAGCTTGCCCAGCGCCGGACGCGGATCAGGCAGATCGGTCAAATCCAACGCCGTGCCTTCGCGCAAATAGGTCACGCCCTCGCTGGTGCGGCGCAACTCGCGCACGATCTCGGCGGCGTCGGTGGTAATTTGCAAAGCGTCCGCCAACACGACGCCGAGTGGCGTGCGAATCCGTTGCCGCAAAACGGCTTTGAGCTGGGCGAATTCGAGGGTGTCAAAGGCTTGGCGTTGCATGATCGTTCGGTTCTGTGGGTATACTGCGTTTCGGTGCTCCCGCTGAAAGTTCGGGATTCTATGGGGCAACTCCGGGGGTGTCAAACAAGGAGCATGGATGAAGTTACTGGAAGATTTTTTGGGGCCGTTTACCGCTGACAAGCTTCAAAAGGGCGAAGCGCTGACGCCCGATACCCAGCCCGCCGAAGTCATCATCAGCCCCGACACGCGCCGCGCCAATCGCATTCCGCCAGGCCAAGCGCGCACGCGCAAATGGCCGGTGCTGGACGCACAAGGCCCGCCGCAATTGAACCTGGAAAACTGGAAGCTGGAGGTATTCGGCCTGATCGAAACGCCCGCCACGTTTTCGCTGGCCGAGTTTCAGCAATTGCCGCGCGTCAAAGTCTTTTCGGATTTCCACTGCGTCACGCGCTGGTCGCGGCTGGGCAATCTGTGGGAAGGCGTCGCCACGCGCACCTTTGCCGAACGCTGCGGCGTGCAAGCGGCGGCGCGTTTCGTCGTGCTGCACGCCTACGACAACGGCTGGACGACCAACCTGCCCGCCGCGATGTTCCTGGCCGAAGACGCACTGCTGGCCGACTTACACGACGGCCAGCCCATTTCGCTGGAACACGGTGGCCCGGTGCGCGCGCTGGTGCCGCAGCTTTACGCGTGGAAGAGCGCCAAATGGATTCGCGCGCTTGAGTTCGTCGCCAATGATCGCGCGGGATATTGGGAAGACGGCGGCTATCACATGAATGGCGATCCGTGGCGGGAACAGCGGTTCCGGTGGGATGCTTGATTGCGGAATGCGGAATGCGGAATGCGGATTGTTCAGGTTATGCAGCTTAACGCAAAGGCTGGAGCTTTGAATGAAAGCTCCAGCCTTTGCTCTTTCACGGTTCTGTTGCAGTGAATCAAGAATTCCGCATTCACTTCAGCTTGTCCATCAATTCTTTCGGCAACTGCAACAGCAACGAGACGTCGCTGGCTTCGACGCCGAGTTTGACTTGATCCAGCAATTGGCCGTAAAGCTTCAGCGTCGGGTCTTCGTTACCGCCAAGAAAGGCTTTGCCCAGCGCAACCAGACCGTTCAGGCTCTCTTTCAATTGCCCGGCATTATTGGCCGAAGCCGTGCGCAAGCGGGCAGTCAACGTCGCAGAGTTATCGGCGTTGAGATCAAACGAGCCAAAGATCGCCTTGACCGCCGCCACCTGTTCGAACAACTCGCCCTGACTGGCCAGCATCGTGCGCAAGGCTTCCGGCAGGTTGCCGGCGAAGCGCACCATGCCGGTGGCCTTCGCTTCTTTCAACGCCTGCCCGAGCGCCGCCGGATTCCCTTTCGCGCTGCCGTCGAGCACAGCTTTGAGCGCGGGCAGATCGCCAATCGCCAGGCGTTTGTTGCCGAGCAACGCGAACTGCGTCTGTTCGGCGTCGCCATTCGCAGCGCGTTTGAGGCTGAGCGTAAAGAGCGGCTTGCCGTTGTGTTCAGCCGTTTTCAGTTCACCGCCCATGGCTTTGACCGCGTCGGTCAGCTTCGTGCCGTCCACCTCAACGCCTTGCAACAGCAGCACGCCGCTACCGCGCGAAAGCGTCTCGGTCATCTTCACGCCGACCACGGCTGCTTGAATCTGTTTCGGCTCGACGCCCGCCAGTTTGGCGAAGGTTTCGATCTCCGCCGCCGTTTTGCCGATGCCGCCCATCGAAAGGTTCTTTAACAACGGCAGCAATTCGGCGAACGCGCGTTGCACATCAATCACCGCGACGACATCCGATTCGGGTAACAGCGCCAGCAATTCATCGGCGGCGGATGGCGCTGCCGTTGCATTGGCGACCGGTTGTTTGCCGGCAACTGTAACCGCGCGCAACGGCACGCCGTTCAACAGCAAGCCCGCCAACAACGCCCAACAGCAAACCGTTTGAATCAATTTCTGCATACCTCACTCCTCTGTAAAAACGCGGCACGAAGCCGAATTTCAAAGCGATCCTTTCAAACCGCAAGTCTTTTGCGCTACGATGCGTCACCGCGCGCAGTAAAGTTCGTCCCATCCCAGCGGCTCTTAAAATGATGATCGAGTCACCCACAAAATCCGGGTTCTCTTCCGGGGTGCACAGCGAAAACCTGTGGCTCGTGGCGCTCTATGAAACCGAGGAGCGTATTCACGAACTGCTCGAACGCTTGCACGCGCTCGGCGTCGAGACCGAAGACGCCAGCATCGTGCGCGTCGAATTGAACGATCAAGTGCGCGCCGCCAATCTGTCTATCCCGCAAAAACAACTCTCGCCGCGCGCCCGCAACACCGTCACTGGCGCGATTGCCGGCAGCGCTATTTCGCTGCTCGCGGGCATCGGCTTATACGAAGCGGGGCTTTTGAAATTCAATCTACTTCAGGGGTTGCCCGCGCATGCCGTGCTCTTCGTCTTGCTCGGCGCGCTGCTCGGCGGCCTCTTGGGGGCTGCGCTCACCGTCGCCAAAGCCAAACCCTTGCCGCAAGCCGCCGCCGACAAAATGCAGGAAATCGCCAGCGACGGTTATTTGGTCGCCGTCAAAATGCCGCCGCACTTGGGCGAACAGGCGGAAGCCATCGCGCGCCGCTTGGGCGCGAAGCAAATCCTGCTTTGATTCAATCGCCTAACCGCTTCGTCTCAGCCCGTTCAATGATCAAGGCCAGCGGCATCTCGCCTTCCGCGCTCGCTTTCGGACAATGCCGCAAGCCTTTCGGGATGACCAACCCTTCACCGGCTTTCAACAGAAAATCGCCCGCCTCGGTTTGAAAGAGAATCTCACCTTTCAACACGATGAACGCTTCGTCTTCGTGTTCGTGCGCGTGCCAGCGTTCAAACTCGCCTTGAAACTTGACCAGCCGGAGCGCGCATTCATCAACCTGCGCCAGATTGACGGGCGCGTAAGCTTGCGTGATCTGCGCGGCGATCTGCTGAATGGAAAACAATTGCACATCCATAAGGTTCAGGGCTTATGTAAAAACCTGCCAGTGTGGTGCTGGTTCTTTACCCGCACCTGCTAACTGTACGCGCGCCGGGTGCGGGTAAAGAACCCGCACCACATTTTGCGTAAGTCCGAAGGTTATTGTTTGAAAACCACGCCGCCTTTCATCACCCATTTGACGCGCTCCAATTCGGTCACGTCTTTCAACGGGTCGCCCTCGACCGCAATCAGGTCGGCGTACTTCCCTGTTTCGACGGCGCCAATGCGGTCTTCCCAACCAAGCAGCTTTGACGCATGCACCGTCGCCGTTTGAATCGCTTGCAACGGCGTCAGACCGAGGCGCACATAAACGCCGAATTCGTGCCCGTTCAAACCGTGCGGATAGACTGCCGCATCGGTGCCGAACGCGACCGGCACGCCTTGCCGCATGGCGTATCCGAGGTTCTTTTTCATCACCGGCATCACCTCTTTCGCCTTGGCAATGATCGAAGGCGGCAAACCCAGCTTGGCATAGTTATCCAAAAACCAATCGGTCAGATAGAGCGTTGGCACCAGATAGGTGCCGTGCTCTTTCATCAGCTTGATGCCTTCGTCGTCAATGTACGAACCGTGTTCGATGGAATCCACGCCCGCCAGCACGGCCAGTTTGATGCCTTCGCCGCCGTGCGCGTGCGCGGCGACTTTGCGCCCGGCGCGATGGGCTTCGGTGACGATGGCCTTCATCTCTTCCAGCGAATACTGCGAGGCTTTGGGATCATCGCCCAGCGAGAGCACACCGCCCGTCGCACAGACTTTGATCACGCCCGCGCCGTATTTGATGTTCTCGCGCGTCTTGCGCATCACTTCCGCAACGCCGTCGGCCACGCCTTCCGCGACGTAGTGATATTCGGGCGCCAGAAAGTTGTCATCGCAATGCCCGCCCGTGATTCCCAGCGAAGGACCGGATGCAATCACGCGCGGCCCCGGCACATCGCCCGCCTCGATCGCATCGTGCAAGGCGATGTCGGAATAACCTTTCGCCCCGACGTTGCGCACTGTGGTGAAGCCGGCTTCCAACGTCACGCGCGCATTCTTCGCGCCACGCAACGCCTCGCGCGGCACCGAGATGCCCACGGACGAATAGCCCATCCCGCCCGGCTCGAAGGTCAGATGCGTATGGCAATCCGTCAGGCCCGGCAGCACTGTCAGTTTGCTCAAATCAATGACCGAAGCATTCGCGGGCACGCTGATGTTCGCGCCCACCGCCGTGATGCGGTCATTCTCGATCAGGATGATCGCGTTGTTGACGAACGCGCCCGTGCGTACATCCAACAAGCGGCCAGCCTTGACGGCCACCACACGCGCGGTTTGTTGCGCGCTGGCAGACAGGGCAATCAGGAGTACGCAAAACGCGAGGGTGACGGGTGCAAGCAGTTTTTTCATGCAGGTGTTCCTTTGTTGATATTAGTTGAGACGTTTGATCGAGAGAATTTTTAGCGGCGGCGTCAGCGCCTGTTTATCGGCGGGCGCTTGCTGAATCTTTTTCACCACGTCCAGCCCCTTGGGCCCCTTGGGCCCCTTGGTCACTTGCCCAAAGGCCGCGAAGCCTTGCCCATCAGGGTTGCGCTTACCGCCAAAATCCAACTCAGGTTGGTCGCCGAGGCAAATGAAAAAGTCCGACGTCGCCGTGTCCGGCCCCGCACGCGCCATCGAGAGCGTGCCGTTGCGATGTTTCAAGCCGCTCGCGGTCGTGCGTTCGAGCGGCAGCGGCGGAAAATCTTGTGTGGCCTTGTCAGGATTCGGGCCCGCCTGAATGACTTCGATCTTGATAGTGTTGTTGGGTTGATTGTCGGGGTCGCGTTTGACCGTGCGATGAAAGCGTCCGCCCGTGTAATGGCCGCCATCCACATACTTCAAAAAATTGGCGACGGTGGCGGGCGCATGCTGGGCATCGAGTTCGACTTCGATGTTGCCCAATTCAGTCTGGATAAGTACGCGCACTTTGGCCGACTGGCCTTGCGCATAGACAACCAGTAACAGCCATAACAACACGAGCACGCTGGCCAGCCAGCAACGGCGTTGAAAATTCATCGGTTCATTCTCTCTCAGATAAGCGCGCAAGAGCATGGAGTTGAGGCGTAAGCCAGTACTTGTAAAACAAAAAC
>JANOWX010000401.1:0-3200 GCA_031418175.1 Acidobacteriota bacterium
AATAACGCGACAACTCGCCATTCACCCACACCTCTGCGTAATCATCCAGCGCCGTTTGAAACACAATCGTCGAACCTTTGGTTTCGACATTGCCGACGCGTTCGGGCACCGTCAGCCGTATGCGATACCAGTTGAAACACAGCCGCCCCGTCGCGCGCCGTTCGCTCAATGACGCAGCGCTGATCGCCTCCCACTGCGTATCGTCAAAATCAGCCACGCCCGCTTTCGGTTCGTAGTCATACGTCTTAATCGCCTTGCCGCTCGGTTGTTTGTCCAGCCCCGGCGCGCGAAAGTCGGTCTCGATGATGCGCGTGTCGCTGTAACGCCACTGCCCCTTGACCAACCGCGCGCCTTCGTCCGTCGCCAGATCAATTGCCGCCAACGGCTTGCCGCTGGGCACGCCTGGCGTCATCTGCGCCGCTTGAGACACGATTTCAGAAACGCCCTGATACAACGCAACGGCAATCATCAACACAAACGCCGCCGCCATCCATTGCAACTCTTTCGCTTTCATTGCTTCCTTCTCCTATGTTCTTTGGTGCGCCCGCGTCTCGCGGGCAGGCGCGTGGCAGTAGACGGCTAATGCTGAAAGAAACCCTCTGGCATTCATCCGTCCGCCGCCCAGCGCCTGCCCGCGGGGACGCGGGCGCACCAATTAATTAAGTGCCGCTCTTGTTACTGGCACGTTATCAAACACCGCGTCTATGACTGCCGGGTGTAGCTCCGGCGCGACGACGCGATTGTCGAGTGTTATTTCAAACCCGTGCAATTCGGCGCAGGCCACCGCCGGGTTAATCAATCCGAAATACAATTGGCGCGTTGGCGCGTCTGCCAAGCCTGCCTGCCGATAACTTAAACCAGTCATTTCTCAACCTCCGCGTTACGTTCTGTCCGTTCACGCCCTAAAAATGCCGATACGGTCAGTGATTATTCCGGGAAATTCTTGTGGAGTTGGCTGGTTGAGATGGTTGGGGAGCGGCGCACAACTTACAACGGTTTCGGTTTGGGTGTTCGGGCTAGCTAGCTAACCACGGGGGACACTGGGAACACTGGGCAAGATAAGCTTTGCTCTTCCCCCGTGTGCCCCGTGTGCCCCGTGTGCCCCGTGTGCCCCGTGTGCCCCGTGTGCCCCGTGCCCCCCGTGGTTTGTTCAACTGAGACTGTGGCTGAGGTTGTCTTACGCTTTCTTCCGCTTCAACAATTGATCGGCCAGCACGCCCAGCAAAATCACCGCGCCCATCACCGCAAAATTCAGCGACGACGGAATGCCGAGCAGATTGACCAGGTTCTGCAACACCTGCAACAACGCGGTGCCGAGCAGGATGCCGATGACCGAGCCTTCGCCGCCGCGCAGGCTGCAACCGCCCAGCACCGCCGCCGCGATGCCGTACAGTTCAAAAAAATTGCCGTGCGAAGAGGGCGAGATCGAATTCGTATAAAACGCGAAGACCACGGCGGCAATCCCCGTCAGCGCGCCGCAGATGATGTAGGCGCTCGCCAGCATGCGTTTTGCGTTGATGCCCGAATAACGCGCGGCGTCTTCGTTATTGCCGACGGCGAACAGGTAACGCCCATAAACCGAGCGGTGAATCAGCACCCACATCAAAGCGCTGACGACCAGCAACAACACAAAGGGCGTCGGCACGCCAAACAGATTCCCCGTCGCCAAGCTCTGCCAGCGTTCAATACCGACCGCATCGCCGAAGCCTTTGGTCTCGTCATTCGCAATGAAGCGCGCCAGCCCGCGATAAAACAGCAAGCCGCACAACGTCACGATGAACGGTTGCAAGCGCACGCGCGCGATCAAAAATCCATGCAGCCAACCCAGCGCCATCGCCGCCAGCACGACCAACAAGATTGCCGCCAGACCCGGCAGGTGCCATTGCTGAATGGCGATGGAAAGGATCACGCCGAGCAAAGCCATCACTGAACCGACCGACAGATCAATGCCGCCCGTGATGATGACCGCGCCCAGGCCCAGGCCCAGCAGGCCATAGGCGCCAATCAGCCGCGTCGTGTTTTGCAGATTCGCCGGCGCCAGAAAGCGCGGGTTCAGCACCGCCGTGATGGCGCACAAGACAACAAGCAGAATGAGAATGCCGATCTCTTTTTTCATATTGTTTCGTGGTTTGCTGGGGTGGGGAAAATCAAAAGGCAAAAGTGTGGAACTCATTTTTTATATCAAAAGAAAAGTGCCGGCCTTTTGATTTTTGCCTTTTGCCTTTTGCCTTTTGATTTCTTCACCTTCCCACCGCCAGCTTCATAATCGCTTCTTCGCTGCATTCAGCGCGCGGCAGCACGCCGGTCAGTTTGCCTTCGTGCATGACGGCGACGCGGTCGCTGATGCGCAGGATTTCTTCGAGGTCGCTGCTGATGACGATGACGGCGGCCCCGTCGGCGGCGAGCTTGTTGATCAATTCGTAAATCTCGCTCTTGGCGCCGATGTCAATGCCGCGCGTGGGTTCGTCAAAAATGATGACGTTGAGTTTTTGTAACAGCCATTTCGCCAGCACGACTTTTTGTTGATTGCCGCCGCTCAGTTCGCTGACTTTGGCCGCGACGGAGGGCGCTTTGACGCGCAGCCTGGTCGCCATCTCGACGGCGGCTTTGTGCTCCGCTGCCGTTTGCAACAGATTCGCTTTGGCATAGCTGGGCAGCGTCGCCAACGTGATGTTTGATTGAATGCTCCATTCGGTCAGCAGCCCCAGGCCGCGCCGGTCTTCGGGAATCAGCGCGATGCCGTGGCGCATGGCGTCTTGGGCGGAATGAATCGCCAGCGGCGCGCCGTCGAGTGTGATGCTGCCCGCCAGGCGCGGTTCGACGCCGAAGATGGCCTGGGCGACTTCGCTGCGGCCCGCGCCGATCAGGCCGGCGACGCCGAGCACTTCGCCTTGGCCGACGTTGAAGGAAACAGCTTGGTTGGGAAAGCGGCGCGTGCGCAGGTTTTCGACTTTGAAATAATCGGGCTGCGCCGACGATTCCTTGGGCGTGTGGACGTGTTGCAAAGCGCGCCCGACCATCAATTGCACGATGCGGTCGTGCGTCATCTCTGCACGGGTGAGCGTGCCGGCGTTCGCGCCGTCGCGCAAGACGACGACGCGGTCGGCGATTTCCAGCACTTCGCCCAGCCGGTGCGAGATGTAAATGATGCTGACGCCGTTGGCGCGCAAATCCTGGGCGACCGCCAGCAGCCGATTGGT
>JANOWX010000402.1:0-5592 GCA_031418175.1 Acidobacteriota bacterium
CGCCGTAATCCGCAATCATCCGCGTGTGGCGGCGTTCGTATACGATCCCGACGCAATAGAACAGCGCGCCCGTCGAGACGCCGTGATTCAGCATTTGATACAGCGCGCCCTGCATCCCCTGTTCGGTGAACGCGAAGATGCCCAGCACGACAAAACCCAAATGACTGACCGATGAATAGGCAACCAGCTTTTTCATGTCGGGCTGCACCATCGCCACCAGCGCGCCGTAGATAATGCCGATCACCGCCAGCGTCATCACGATGGGCGCCGATTCGCGCGAGACTTCGGGGAAGAGCGGCAGGTTGAAGCGCATCAGACCGTAGGTGCCCATCTTCAGCAACACGCCCGCCAGGATGATCGAACCGGCGGTCGGCGCTTCGACGTGCGCGTCGGGCAGCCAGGTGTGCAACGGCCAAAGCGGGACTTTGATAAAGAAGGCCAGCGCGAAGGCGAACCAGAGCATGCGTTGCACCGGAATGCCAATGCCCGCGCGTTTGGCGCTGAAGGTATTCGTGATCTCGACAATATCGAAGGTCGTCGCGCCGTTCAGGTAATACACGGCGATGATGGCGACTAACATAAGTAACGAGCCGACGACCGTGTAAATAACAAACTTCAGCGCCGCATAAATGCGCCGTTCGCCGCCCCAGACGCCGATCAGGAAGTACATCGGGATCAGCGTGATCTCAAAAAAGAGATAGAACAGGAACATATCGAGCGAGATAAACACGCCGAGCATCCCCGTTTCTAACACGAGCAGGAAAACCATGAACTCGCGCACGCGCTTCGTGACGTGCCAGCTCGCCAGCACCGAAATCGGCATGATGAAGGTCGTCAGTAACACCAGCCAGATGCTCAGCCCGTCTACGCCCGTGTGATAACTGACGCCGAACGAGTTAATCCACGGCTGCTTGACCACCATCTGCGGCAGTGCAATGTTGCGGTCAAAGCCCAGCAGGATGAAGACCGAGGCCGCAAAGGTCAGCAGCGTCACGAGCAGCGTGATGTTACGATAGCCGTTGTTCCGCTGCTCCTGGTCATTGCCGCCGGTCAGCCCGTACAGCACCAACAGCAGCGCGCCCGCGAGCGGCAAATAGGTTGTGATCGTTTTCCAGTTCATAAGTCGGTAATTGGGCTAAATCGGAACAACAAACATTGGGACAGGGCAAACCACGGGGAACACGGGGAGCACGGGGCTACCGATGGATATTAGGTTTCCCCGTGCTCCCCGTGTTCCCCGTGGTTGAATCTGGTGTCCCAATCTATGTTGTTCTGATTTAGTTCATAGCTCACTCGGCAAAAGTGGTTTCTGCTTTTGGTGTCTTACGTGAAGAACCCAGACGGTTGCGCCCTCGATTAAAAACAGCAGGCGATATTTTCCAAAGAGAAGTTGTCGTATTTCCTGTCCCACGCGGTTTTCGAGTGCTAACGGACAACGCGCGGGGAAATCACTCAAGCTGGCGGCGGCCTGACGAAAATCAAGATACCAAAGCGCAGCCTTTTCGGGGGCGTACTGAGCTATCCAGGACATCATCACATCCGCATCGCGTTCAGCTTTCGTGGTAATAACAACTTGATAGCTCATTGCAAGTCTGGTATCTGGTCAAGGAAGCTATACTTTTTGCGCATGTCTGCGTCGAATTCTTCCAGCGTCTTGAAACGACCCGCCCGCGCGTCCTCAAGCCCTTCCTGGACAGCCTGAATTGAATCGGCCAACTCGGCGTCTTCCACCAGTTTTTGATAGCTGCTGGCTGCTTGAATAACGACTAACTGGCCGCCATTGACGTTAAGCGTGAGCGGCTCACCAGTCGCTTTCAGGTGCGCCAGCAAATCCGCCGTACTCTTGCCCACGCGCTCAGCCGTCGCCGCAAACGCGCGCACTACCTCAGCCATTGCTTGATCTACTTGAATCGTGACAGTTTGGGTTGTCATTTCAGTACCTTTCTTTCTGCTTCAGCATAGCGGCTCCGGTCACAATCCGAAAGGCTTACTGACGTAGCGCGAAATAGCCAATCACGACAATCGCCCCCATCAAAATCACCGCTGCATAGCCACGCGCAAACCCGGTCTGCGTCATCCGCAAAATGCCCGCCAGCGCGCGGAAGCTGTCCGCCACCCCGTTGACGAAGCCGTCAATCAGCTTCACGTCAACGATCTTCCACAAGAAACTGCGCGAAGTGTTTTCGATGGGGTTGATGAGCGTGGCATCGTATAACTCGTCCACGTACCATTTGTTTTCGAGTAACGTCGGCATGGGTTTGAGCGGCGTCTTCTTGAAAATCGCCCAGCCGATGCCGATGCCGAGGAAGCCCAGCAACACCGACAGTCCCGTCAAGGCAAGCTCGGTTGTCGTATCGTGATGTTCTTCTGCTTTCGCCGGGACAGCCGCCGCAACTTCGGTAGGTGCCGCGCCCACGTGCGCAATCGCTGGTTCCAGGAAGTGCTCAAAATGATTCGAGCCACCCATTGCCGCAGGTATGCCGACCCAGCCGCCCGCGACCGACAGCACCGCCAGAATCACCAACGGCGCCGTCATCACCCACGGCGATTCGTGCGGATGGAAATGTCCATGCTTTCCCTTGCCGTGCCCGTGTCCGCTGTGTGCATCGTGTTCGTGAATGACGGGCGATTTGTCGTAGCGTTCGTCGCCCCAAAACGTCATCATCATCATCCGCGTCATATAAACCGCCGTCAGTAACGCGGTCAGCGCGGCCACGCCCCACAACACTTTGTTCATGCCACTCGGCAAAGCTTCGGTTGAAAAGGCGCGCCACAAAATCTCGTCCTTGCTGAAGAAGCCCGACAGGAACGGGAAGCCCGAAATCGCCAGCCAGCCGACCATCATCGTCCCCCAAGTTACTTTCATGTACTTTTTCAAGTTACCCATGTAGCGCATATCCTGCTCGTGATGCATGCCGTGAATGACCGAGCCGGAGCCGAGGAATAACAGCGCCTTGAAAAACGCATGCGTCATCACGTGGAAAATGCCCGCGATGAAATAGCCTGTACCGCAGGCCAGAAACATATAGCCAAGTTGCGAAACCGTCGAATACGCCAACACCTTCTTGATGTCGTTTTGCGCCAGGCCAATTGTCGCGGCAAAGATCGCCGTCGCCGCGCCGATCACCGCAATCACCACCATCGCGGTCGGCGATTTGACGACCACGGCGCTGCAACGAGCGGTCAGATACACACCCGCCGTCACCATCGTCGCCGCGTGGATCAGCGCCGACACCGGCGTCGGGCCGGCCATCGCGTCCGGCAACCAGACGTACAACGGAATCTGCGCCGACTTACCCGTCGCGCCGCCGAAAAGTAACAACGCGATTATGGTCAGGGTTCCAAAAACCCATAAGCCATCCGCCGGCATTGCCGCTGCCTGCGCCAGGAAGCCCAGCCCTGCGCCCTTTGCCACAAAACTGATCGAACCAAAGGTCGTAAAGATCAGAAACACGCCGATCATGAAGGACAGATCGCCCACGCGGTTGGCGATGAAAGCCTTCTTCGCCGCATCGCCCGCCTCCTGCTTGCGTATGTAATAGCCGATCAACAAGTACGAGCACAGCCCCACGCCTTCCCAACCTACGAATAACAAAAGCAAGTTATCCGCCAGCACCAGCGTCAACATCATGAACATAAACAGATTCAGGTACGCGAAAAAGCGGTAATAGCCCGGATCGCCGTGCATATACCCGGTCGCATAAACGTGAATCAGGAAGCCGACAAAAGTAACAAACAGGATGTAAACGCCCGAGAGCGGATCGAGCAGGTAGGCGAAATCGGCCTGGAAGTTACCGACTTGAATCCAGGTGAACCAATGCTCGGTAACTTGGCGCAAGCCGTTTGCATCTGCCGGTGCGTGCAGCAGGCCGTTAAACGACAGCACGGCCAGCACGAAGGATACGAACACCGACGCGAGCGCGATGATGCTAACAGCCCGCTCGCCCAGCCGTTTGCCGAAGAGTCCGTTGATGAGCGCGCCGATCAAGGGCGCGAGGGTGATCCATTTCAACATAATGAATAGTTGATCAACTCAGTTACAGTTTGAGTAAATCGGCTTCGTCCACGTTGAGCGTTTCGCGGTTGCGGAAAAGCGAGATGATAATCGCCAGGCCGACCGCCGCTTCCGCCGCCGCCACGGCCATCACGATGAAGACGAACAACTGTCCGGTGACGTTATTCAGGTAGCGCGAAAAGGCGACCAGCGTCAGGTTGACCGCGTTGAGCATCAACTCTACGCACATAAACAGCACGATCACGTTGCGTTGCAGTAACACACCCACGACGCCAATCGTGAATAACACTGCGCTCAACGCCAGATACCAGGAAAGTGGAATCATCGGTAAAACTCCGCAGGTTCGCCGCGTAGGCGGCGGCTGAATTTAGCCGTGGGTTTCAACCCACGGGAAATCGTTTTTGATGTTTGCGTCGCGTCAGCGCCGCCTGAATTCAGCCGTCGCTGACGCGACGAGAAATCGTTTCTTGCCCTTCCCGGCGTTGAAACGCCGGGCTAAATTCAGCCGCCGCTATTGCGGCGAGGAGAAGGTTTATCAACTCCAAAGAACTTCGGTCAGCCAAATCCCTGGCAGCACTATTTTGCTGGCAGCCCTACTGCTCTTGCTCGTGTTGCGCATCCAGCGTGCGTTGCGCATCGGCTTGCGTCTCGCGTTTCGCCAGCAGCATTGCGCCGACGATGGCCATCAGGATCAGCACCGACGTCGCCTCGAACGGCAGCACGTATTGCGAGAACATGCCTTGCGCGATGGATTCGACCGTACCGGTGACCTTGGTCGGATCAATCCCCACAGCATTCGCGTCCGGCAACGCCGCCGGCACATTGCCAACGTAGCGAATGATAAAAAAGATTTCGGCCAGCAATGCGCCAAACAACGGCACGGCCAGCCATTGCAAATACTTTTGCTTGTCGGTGATGGCCTCTTCCGCGCGCACGTTGAGTAACATAATCACGAAGACGAATAACACCATGATCGCGCCGGCATACACGATGATCTGAATCGCCGCGATGAAGGGCGCATACAAGGTTAAGAAAAGCGCCGACAAGGCGACCATCACGGTAATCAACGCAATCGCGCTGTAAATCGGATTGCGCTGCAAGATCACGTTGAACGCCGCAACGACCGCGAGTGCGGCAAACGCGAGGAACAGCACGACAGGAATGTTTTCAGAGATGTAATTAACGATGTCCATACAGGCCTAGAAGAAAATCACCGCCAGCACGGCCGACAGCACGATGTTAAACAGCGCCATCGGCAACAGGAACTTCCAGCCGAAGTTCATCAACTGATCAAAGCGAAAGCGCGGCAACGTCCCGCGCAACCAGATATACAGAAACAGGAAGAAGAAGACCTTCCCTAAGAAATAGACCACACCCAGCAGCGGGAATTGCGCGACAAACGGGCCGTTCCAGCCACCCAAAAACACTACCGTCGCCAAGACCGAGACCGTCATCATGTTGACGTATTCGGCCATGAAGAAGAGCGCAACCTTCAACGCGCTGTATTCGGTGTGGAACCCCGCGACCAACACGGTTTCCGCTTCGGGCAAATCGAAGGGCACGCGGTTGGTCTCGGC
>JANOWX010000403.1:0-1591 GCA_031418175.1 Acidobacteriota bacterium
GCCGCCGCCGGGGCCGGTGAAGGTGATCACCGCGCCAGGCAGGTTATTCGCGCCTTCTTTCAGGTTCACCTGCAAGGCAGTTGGGAACGCCGTATTGACGGTCGTGCTTTGGTTGTTGCCGCCGGTGATGGTGAGCGTGAAGGCTTGAGCCTCGACCGCGCCGATGTCTACGTTGCCGACGCGGACGAAGCCGCGTTGATCGTTGGCCGGTGCGCCACTGGCCGTGCCCGCGTTGATGGCCGGACTGCCGGGCAACAGTGCGTGCGTTTGCGTCGGCCCGCCGTAATTGCCGAGCGGGGCGGGCAGCGCCGCAACACCGGTGACGTTATTTGCCGTCGTGCCGGTGATCGTCGCGCCCGCCGTGTTGCCGATTAGGTTGAAGTTTTGCGAAATGACCGCGCCGGAAATATCCGGGCCGCTCGGCGCGTTGTTGCCAGCCACAATCGTGTTTTTGAAATTGAGTTGACCGGCTGACCGGTTGATGCCGCCGCCGTTCGTGCTCGCCGTGTTGTTGGCGATGGTCACGTTGAGCAGATTGATCGTCGTGTCGGGATCGTCAAGGCCGATGCCGCCGCCGCTCACGGCCTGATTGCCGGAGATGGTCGTGTTGGTCACGTTGATGACCAGTGACACGGCCCCGCCGGAAGAAACGCCGCCGCCTTTGTTGGCCGTATTGCCGGAAAGGGTACAGCCGGTCAGCGAGAGCGAGCCGCTCAAAGTGGCGTAGACCCCGCCGCCTTCGCCATCGGTCTGATTGCCGGTGAGCGCGCAGTTGGTGAGCGTCAGATCGCCGCTGCTGAAAACCCCGCCGCCGTCCGCTCCGACCACATTGCCGTTGGAGATGGTCAGGCCGTTGAGGCCGACCGTCTTGCCGCTGTTGATCGTAAAGATGCGGAAGGCAGTCACGACATTGCGGTGCACGTCGAGTTGGTTCGCGCCCGGCCCGTTGATGGTCAGGTTCGGATGATTCAGCGCAGGCAGCGCCGTCGCCAGATTGATGGCTCCCGTTACACTGAAGTTAATCGTCAACGGCGTGCAAGCCGTGATCGCATTGGCTTCCTGAATCGCCGCGCGCAGGGTGCAAACATTGCCGCTCGTCGCACAAATGCCGTCACCCGGATTCGCGTCAGCCGCATCGCCCAAGTTGTTGACCGTCAGCGTTGACGGGCAGACCAACCCGCTGACCACCAGCGTGAAGTTTTGCGTGGCATTGGGCGCAATGCCGTTCGTGGCCGTCAAAGTCAGCGGGTAATTGCCGTTCGTGCCCACAGCGGGCGTGCCGGTAAGCGTCGCCGTGCCGTTGCCGTTGTCGGTGAACATCACGCCCGTGGGCAACGCGCCTGACCGCGTGATCGTCGTGACCGTCGGGAAGCCGCTGGTGGTGATGGTAAATGAACCGAGCGTGTTGACCGTGAAGGTGGTCGTGTTGGCGCTGGTGATGCTCGGCGCCTGATTGATCGTCAGCGTGTAGCCCACCGACGTGCCCATACACATATTCGAATCGGTCGCTTTGACCGTGACGGGGAAGCTGCCGGATTGCGTCGGCGTGCCGCTCAAAACACCGCCGCTCGAAAGCGTGATACCCGTTGGC
>JANOWX010000404.1:0-1782 GCA_031418175.1 Acidobacteriota bacterium
CGGCGGTGTCGGGCGATGATTTGCGCGATTTCGTCAACTTGAAGCTGTTCCCGTACCTGCACGGCTTCAAGCAAAAGGCGACTGGGCCGAACACGCTGGAATATAAAATCGGCGAGATTTTCGGCGAGATCAAAAACAAGATTCAAAGCGGCTACAACCTGCGCGAGATCATTGACCACATTGACGAACTGCGCTTTCGTTCGCAGACCGAAAAGCACGAGTTGTCGCACCTTTACGAAACCAGGATCAAAAACATGGGCAATGCCGGGCGCAACGGCGGCGAATATTACACGCCGCGTCCGCTGATTCGCGCAATGATCCAGGTCACGGCCCCGCGCATCGGCGAACGCATTTATGACGGCGCGTGCGGTTCGGCGGGCTTTTTGTGCGAGGCGTTTGATTATCTGAAAGCGAAAGCGGAACTGACGACCAGCGATTTGGAAACGTTGCAGACGCGCACGTTTTACGGCAAGGAGAAAAAGTCGCTGGCCTATGTCATTGCGATCATGAACATGATCCTGCACGGCATCGAAGCCCCGAACATTATCCACACCAACACGCTGACCGAAAACATCGCCGACATTCAGGACAAAGACCGCCGCGAGGTGGTGCTGGCCAATCCGCCCTTTGGCGGCAAAGAGCGCAAGGAAGTGCAGCAGAACTTCCCCATCCGCACGGGCGAGACGGCCTTTCTGTTCCTGCAACATTTCATCAAGATTTTGCGCGCGGGCGGACGCGGCGGCATCGTCATCAAAAACACGTTTCTGTCGAATACGGACAACGCTTCAGTCAGCTTGCGCAAGCTGCTGCTGGAAAGCTGCAACCTGCATACGGTGCTGGATTGCCCCGGCGGCACGTTCCAAGGCGCAGGCGTCAAAACCGTCGTGCTGTTTTTTGAGAAAGGCGCGCCGACGCGCAAGGTCTGGTTTTATCAACTCGAACCGGGTCGCAATCTGGGCAAGACCAATCCGCTGAACGATGACGATTTGGCAGAGTTCGTCGCGCTGCAACGGAGCTTCGCCGATTCACCCCAATCGTGGAGCGTGGACGCCGCCAGCATTGACTCGACGACCTTTGACCTTTCGGTCAAGAACCCGAACGGCAATGAAGAAATCACGCACCGGAGCCCACAGCAGATTATGGACGAAATCGCCGCGCTGGATGCAGAAAGCGCGGACGTGTTGGCAACGATTCGGGGGTTGCTATGAAAGCCGGGTGGCAGAAAAAGAAACTTGGTGAATTAGCCGAACTGAAGGGCAGAATCGGTTGGCGTGGGTTGACCGCCAAGGAATATACGAAAAGCGGCCCGTTGTTCCTCTCTGTCCACTCACTCAACTATGGTGACTATGTGGATTTTAGGGTCGCGTTTCACATCAGCGAGGAGCGTTATGACGAAAGCCCCGAAATAATGCTTCAGCAAGATGATGTACTCATTTGCAAGGACGGCGCTGGCATTGGGAAAGTTGGCATCGTCGGAGAACTGCCAGACAGGACGACCATCAATTCATCGCTTCTACTCATTCGAAGCGGTAAGTCCATCCTTCCCAAGTTTCTCTATCACTGCCTGTCGAGTCCATATTTCCAAAAGATCGTTAACTCACGACTCAATGGAGCTACCACTCCGCATCTGTATCAACGAGATATCACTGAGTTCCCTGTGTTTCTTCCGCCGCTCCCCGAACAGCAGCGGATCGTCGGCATCCTCGACGAAGCGTTTGACGGCATCGCCACCGCCAAAGCCAACGCCGAACAGAACCGCCAGAACGCCCGTGCGCTGTTTGA
>JANOWX010000405.1:0-1597 GCA_031418175.1 Acidobacteriota bacterium
ACGCTGGAAGCGGTGCGTACCCAGGTTCAGAATTTCTTCGCCAATTCCTGTTTGATAAACGCAATCAGGTTCGCGTCCACGTTGGCATCCTGCCCTTCAAAATACCCGGCCAGCCGTCCGCTGCGGCCATAGATCAACGTCTGCGGCACGCCGGTGTCTTTCGATTCGATGAACTTCTCGAACATGTCATAAGAGAGCGTGGTCATTGGGAATTCGATTTTTTGATCTTTGATGAATTGCTGAATGCGCTGTTGCGTGGTCTCGGTGTCGCTCAGAATCACGCCGATGATTTTCAGGCCGCGCTCGCGGTCTTCGTCATCGAACTTGTTCAGCGCCGGCACCTGATCGCGCGAATGCACGCACCAGACGGCCAGGAATTCGAGCACGACGACCTGGCCGCGCAACCCCGCCAGACTGTATTCGCGCCCATCGAATGTGCGCAGCGGATGTTTAGCGGCCGCGTCTTTGGGAAAATTGCCGATCTTGATTTTGGCCTGACTGACCGGGAGTCCAGCCGTCAGCAGTAACAACAAAGCAGCCGTCGCCAAAAACGAAATGGTGACGGCGCGTGTGGTGGAATGTTTTTTCATTGGGGGGAAACCTCGTGGGGAGCAGTTTGATTGAATTCAACTCGTTTAAGCCGCTTGCGCGAAATGCTGCGGCTGAACGCTGAGCGCGCGCACCATTGCCAATAACTCGGCTTCGCGCAGAGCCAAGCCGTCCAGGGAGCCGCGCGCTGCTTGCACTGTGCGCACGGCATGCGCAAGCATCTGCGCATCGCCTTCATCAAGTGTGGCGCGCAGATATTCCGTTGCCTCTGTGGCATCAGCCGCCAGCCGTTCCTGTAACACTTCCGCCCACGTTCTCATGGTTTGTTCCTCTGCTGGTAATCCTGCCAATAGCGCAACGCCCGTTTGAGGTCGGCAGCCTGTGTCCGCTCATCGCAGCCGTTGCACTAGCCAAGTTTTGTTTTTTGCGCAACCGGTTTGGCCGTCGCTTTGCTGCCGGGTTTGACGGTGGCTGGCGCGGGCGCAGCTTTTTTCAATTCTTCTTCGATCGCCTGTTTCATCTCTTCGCCGACTTTTTCGCTCCAGCCGATGGTGCGCTTGACCATCTTGCCGTCGGCGCCAAAAAGCACCATCTGCGGCACGCCGTGATCGTGGCTGTCGGCGTAATAAGCAATCACCATGTTGGTGTAGAAGGCGACCGGGTAATTGATCTTCGCTTTTGCCATGTATGCGCGCACGCTGGCAATTTGCTCCTCGGGATCTCTGGCAATACTGACGACGTTCAAGCCGCGCGCGCGGTAGGTGTTATTCCATTCGACTACGTGCGGCGCGTGTTCTTGGCAATGCGTGCACTGCGACAAAAACATATCGAGCAGCGTCACCTTGCCGCGCAGGCTGGAAAGCTTGAGCGATTTGGCTGCGCTGACGGCGGTGCCAGCATTGGACGGCACCAGTTTGACGATCATTTCCGGCGTATCGCCCGAACCATCCGCCATCGGCAATTCGGGAATATCGTCCACGTCCAAACGCGGCGCGGCGCTGACCAGCATTACCAGCAGGAGGGCCAGCAACAGGCTGACCAGCAGTGC
>JANOWX010000406.1:0-3374 GCA_031418175.1 Acidobacteriota bacterium
CTTTGACCGATGACGCGGCGCAACCTCGGCGGGTTGCGCTACTCGCGCGGAGTCTCAACTTCCTGCTGAGTTGCTCACGCGCGGCTCAGCGCGGCCTGCAACGCACGGCCCACATACACGCGCGCCAAATGCCGCCGGTAATCGGCGGAAGCATGAATGTCGCCCAGCGCATCGCTGGCATCGGCATCGGCCTGACCCGTTGCAGCCTTGATCGCAGCTTCGTCCAGTGCTTTGCCGCGCAAGGCGTCTTCAACGGCTTTGGCGCGGTAGGCTTTGGGCGCGAGGCCGGTGATGCCGATACTGATTTCTTCGCACTGGCCGTTGTTCAGTTTGAGTTGCGCGGCCACGCCCACCAGCGCGAAGCCCGATGCCGATTGCGCGACTTTCAAATAAGCCGACGCCGTGGGTTGCGCGGGTACAGGCACGCGGATTTCGGTGACGATCTCATTTGCTTCAACCGCGGTCTGCATCATTTCCACAAAGAAATCCCCCGCCTTGATCGTGCGCGTGCCTGTGCTGTTGCGCGCGACGATTTCGGCATTCAACGCCAGAATTGCGGCGGGCCAATCCGCTGCCGGGTCGGCGTGGGTCAGGCTGCCGCCGATGGTGCCGCGATTGCGGACTTGGGGGTCGCCGATTTGCGCGGCGGTTTCGGCCAGCAGCGGGCAGTGCTGTTTGATTTCGGCGGAGGCTGAGATGGCGGCGTGCGTGGCGTTGGAGCCGATGCGGATCACGCCGTTCTCAATGCTGATCGCGCTCAACGCTGGGACGCGCCCGATGTCTACGACCACGGCGGGCGTCGCCAGCCGCAATTTCATGACGGGCAATAAGCTGTGGCCGCCTGACAGAATCTTGCAATCGTCAGCGTGCTGGTCGAGCAGTTGCAGGGCTTCTTCAATAGTCGTGGGCGCGAAGTATTCAAAGTTGCTTGGAATCATTTTTGTTTCCTCGGATAAACCACGGGGAACACTGGGAAGGCAAAAAGGATTTTCTTCCCCCGTGCTCCCCGTGTGCCCCGTGGTTTGGTTTAGGCATTCATCGCGCGCCAAACCTTTTCAGGCCGCAGCGGCATGTCCAGATGCTTCACGCCCAGCGGCGCGAGCGCGTCAATCACGGCGTTGGCGACACAGGGCGTAGAGCCAATCGTACCGGCTTCGCCTACGCCTTTGGCGCCCAACGGATTTACATCGGTCGGCGTGACCGTGTGGTCAAGCTCGAAGCTCGGCAGTTGAAACGCTTTGGGCACGGCGTAATCCATAAACTCGCCGGTCAGCAATTGGCCGCTCTCGTCGTAGACGACTTCTTCATACAACGCCTGCGCCATGCCTTGCGCGATGCCGCCGTGAATTTGGCCGGCCACCAACAGCGGATTGATTTGCTTGCCGCAATCGTCCACCGCCAGATAACGCTGAATCGTGACTTCGCCGGTGTCTTTGTCCACTTCGGCGACGCAGATGTGCGTGCCGAAGGGGAAGGTGCAGTTCTTCGGCTCGAAGAAATAGGTCGCCACCAAACCCGGCTCGAAATCGGCGGGGATGTTGTGCGCCTGATGCGCGTGGAAGGCGACTTCCTGAATCGTCATGGATTTGTCGTCGGGCGCGCCGACGAATACGCCGTTCTCGAAGCTCAGGCTGTTCTCGTCGGCTTGCAGCATGTGCGCGGCCAATCGTTTGGCTTTGGCGACGATGCGTTCGGTGGCGACGGCGACGGCGGTGCCGCCGATGGCGAGGCCGCGCGAACCAAAGGTGCCGATGCCGTATTGCACGCGGTCGGTGTCGCCGTGTACGACCAACACGTCGTTCATATCAATGCCGAGCATGTCGCCGACGATTTGCGCAAAGGCGGTCTCTTCGCCTTGGCCGTGCGGTGAGACGCCGGTCAGCACAGTCACTTTGCCGCTCGGTTCGACGCGCACAGTCGCGCTGTCCCAACCGCCGCAAGGCAGCATGCTCGAAGGGCCGACGGCGCAAATTTCTACGTAAGTCGAAACGCCGATGCCCACCAGTCGGCCAGCGGCGCGCGCGGCGGACTGATCGGCGCGCAGCTTCTGGTAATCAATTATCTCCAGCGCTTTATTGAGCGCCTTTTCGTAATCGCCCGTGTCGTAAACCAACCCCGCCGCCGTGGCGAAGGGAAACTCTTCCGGCTTCGGGAAGTTCTTGCGGCGCAGTTCGACAGGATCGAGGCCGAGTTCATCAGCGATGCGATCCATCACGCGTTCGATCAGGTAAGTCGCTTCGGGGCGGCCCGCGCCGCGATAGGCGTCGGTCGCCATCTTGTTGGTGTAAACCTGGCGGCAGTGGAGCTGAATCGCCGGAATCTTGTAACAGCCCGACAGCATCAGCCCCGTCAGCGTGGGAATCGCGGGCGTCAGCAATTGCAGGTAAGCGCCCAAGTCATAAATCACGTCGTAGCGCAGCCCCAACAACGTGCCGTCGTTTTTGACGGCGACTTCGACCGTGCCGGTCTGGCCGCGTCCGTGAATGGTCGCCATCATATTTTCGCGGCGAGACTCGATCCATTTCACCGGCTTGTGCAATTGCATCGCAATCCAGGGCAACAGCGCCTCTTCGGCGTAAACGTTCAGCTTGCTGCCGAAGCCGCCGCCGACTTCGGGCGCGATGACGCGCAGGCGGTTTTCTGGATGGCTCAACATTGCGGCCAGCGTCGTGCGCAGCAAGTGCGGCACTTGCGTCGAAGACCAGACGTTGAGTTGCTGTTCGCCGGGGAAGTATTGCGCCAGCACGCCGCGCGTCTCCATCGCCGACGGGATCAGGCGCTGGTGAACGATCTTTTGCGTGACGATCTTGTCAGCCTGCGCGAAAGCCGCGTCAATGTCGCCCGAACCCGCGTTGTAAACCCAGCCGATGTTGGTGCCGAGTTCTTCGTGTATGACGAAGCTGTCGCTGGCGGCGGCTTCGAGATCGGTGACGGCGTCGAGCGGGTCGTAATCCACTTCGATCAACTCGGCGGCGTCACGCGCTTTGTATTTGTCGGTGGCGACGACGGCGGCGATGGGCTGGCCGACATAAGCGACCTTGCCCAGCGCGAGCGCCGGGTAATCAGGCTTTTTCATATCGGGCGCGGCGGCGGCGCAAGGGATCAATGCGATCTTGTCCTTGATGTCGGCGCCGGTGTAAACGGCCACGACGCCGGGCGCGCTTTTGGCCCCGTCAACATTGACTGAATTCAATTTCGCGTGGCCGTGCTGGCTGCGCACATAAGCTACGTGCAGCGTGCCGGGCAACTCGATGTCGTCAACGTAATGCCCGATGCCTTGAATCAAACGCGGGTCTTCGGTGCGCTTGACCTTCTGGCCCATGTATTTCGCTAGAAATGACATTGCGGTTCTCCTGGTAGGACGGACTTTAGTC
>JANOWX010000407.1:0-7207 GCA_031418175.1 Acidobacteriota bacterium
GGAGTTGAAAGGGAGAGATATTCGGGGGAACCTGGGACATGTTTACGCCCTCGCAGGCCAGCGCAACGAAGCGCAAAAGCTGCTCGCGCAGTTGCAGGAAGAAGCCAAACACAAGCCAGTCTCGTCCTACAACATCGCCAAAATTTACGCGGGGCTGGGCGAGCCAGAGCAGGTTTTGGTCTGGCTGGAAAAAGCCGTTGCCGAGCGCGACGGCAATCTGACCGATCCGGGACTCAAGGTGGACGTGATCTTTGAGCAACTGCACGCCGATGCGCGCTTTGCTGAGTTGCTGCGGCGCATGGGGCTGGCGCAATGAAGACGTCGTGCAGCGACAAAGAAAAGGCTGCTCACCGGCAGGCGCGTCCGGGTGAGCAGCCCTTGATGTGATTTCGATGTTGCGCGCTAGGAGAACGGTTGATTGATTTTCTCTGCCGCGAAGGCGTGCTACCGAGCTACTCCTTTCCGATTGATGTGGTCGAGTTGCGGCTGCCACACGACCGGCAATATCGCGGCGACGCTTATGCTGACCGCGCGTTGCGGTTGGAGCGGGACAAAAAGATCGCCATCGTTGAATACGCGCCGGGCGCTGAAGTCGTGGCTGACAAACACGTTTGGAAAAGCGTCGGCGTGGTCATTCGGCAGGAACTCAACAGTTATGAGTACCGAGTCTGCCGCACCTGTCGCCATTTGGATCGGTCGCCGCGCGGCGGCATCCCGATTGTCGGAGCATGCCAAATCTGCGGCGACACGCGGCCCGATGACTATCCCGGCGAGAAATTCGATTACGTTGATCCCGACGGCTTCACGACGGATTGGACAGCGGAGTTGCGGCGCGCGGGGTTGCAGGTTGATCTGGGCGTGAATCGCTCGCGTTCGTTCCTGCTGGCGGAAGGCGAGAAGGCTGCGCCGCAATCATTGCCGCTCGCTGGGCCGCCGCTCCTGCATTACTCCTACCGGCGCGACGGGCGGCTGGTGGCGATCAATAGCGGCGCCGACCCGGAAGGCTTTTGTATCTGTGAGCGTTGCGGCCGACAGGTGGAATCGCCACGCCAGCCACGCGGCAAGCGACGCAAGGCGGCAGAAGGCCACCGCACGCCGTGGGGCGAAAAATGCGCGGGCGCGGGCAGACTGTTTCATCTCGGTCATCATTTCAATACCGACACGCTCCATCTTCGGTTTGAGAGCACGGTCAATTGCACGTTGCCTTCCGGTGGCGAGTTGTCCTTCTGGCGGTCGCTGACTTACGCGCTGCTCGAAGGCGCGAGCCTAGCGCTACAGATCGAACGGCGCGATCTGGATGGTGTGGTGCGTCCGGTGCGCAGCAATTCAACCAGCGACCCAACGGTCAACTATTCGCAAGAGATCGTCTTGTTCGACAACGTGCCTGGCGGGGCGGGACACTCACGCCACCTGGCGGACAAACTCGAAACCGTCCTGCGTAGCGCGCTGGCCGTGGTGGAATGCAGTTGTGCGGAAGACACAAGTTGCCAGAACTGTTTGCGCAACTACGGCAACCAGTTTTACTGGGAGGAACTGAAACGTGGGCCAGTCGCGGCTTACCTCGAATCGTTACTGATCGAAGCTTTCCCGGAGGACCTCAACCAACTTGCTGTTGGCGCTACGCGAGTCGCGGCGCTTGAAAAACCGCGTTGGCTGGCGCAACAAATCTTGGCCGCCGAGCAAGAGGTCTGGCTGGCAGTCAAACGCCTGACGCGCGAACAACCGCGCGGCGAATCGAAAAACTGGCTGGAGTTGCTGCAGGACTTGCTCAGACGCGGACGCCGAGTCTCGCTATGTCTGCCCGAACTACCTCCGCATGACTCAGCGCGTCCCGAATTGATTGGGCTACGCAATCACCTGCATCTGCTGGCACAGGATTACGGCCTAAAACTTTTCACCATCGAGACCGCTGCCTTTCCTCACTGGCAAATCCTGCTTGACCCCGAAGGCGAAAATAGCCGCGCTATACGGATGGAAGGTGCCGATTACGCTTTGCATGAACGCACGGGCGCTGACGGTTTGATTTACACCGCTCACCCAGACGCGGTGAAAAAGATCGCCGCCGAGATTAACAAATTGCCGCGCCGCGTCGTCGCCAGTTCAACATTGGAACCGCCGCCGAATGTCCGCATTCTGCACATCCGCGATGGCGAGGTGGTGACGGAGGCTAAACTGTTTGCCGAACTTTTCCGTTTGCCGTTGACCGCGCTGCACATCAACGACCGTTATCTGCGCTCAGCGCAACACGAAAAACGCTTGCGCGCTTACTTGGCGCTAATTCAAACACCGCCGGATCAAAAAACCAAAGTGACGATTGCCACGCTGCCTGCCGAGGAACAGCAGTCACGCCCGCCGTGCTATCAAACTGCTGCTGAACAGCAACAGATGCTCGGACGCTTGCAACAAGCCTTTCCGCAACTCGAGCTGCAACTCCGGCTCGAACGGCAGTTACCGCACGACCGCTTCCTGGAATTACAGCGCGCGAATGGTGCAAGCGCACGCGTAGGAATTGGCGCCGGTCTGGATTTTATTCAATCAAATGGGCGGGCGCGGATGACCGACATTATCATTGAAGACCCAGTAAGCAAGCGCCGTTGATTCCCGGCTAAAGCGCGACTGTTGTTTGCCAGCGCGCGGGCTTGTGGCAGAATGCGCGCACCCCTTGAACCAACAATTCATTCTTCGACTCAGTTGGCACAAATTCCATGTCAAGCAAAGCAGTTTCCAAAATCTCGATCACGATCATCTTCCTGATGTTGGCGAGTTGGCGCGTGGCGAGCCATCCGGCGTACCAAAACATGTATGCCAACGACCCGCGCTCCAAACCGGAGGTGCGCACCGATTGCACGATCTGCCACGCCATTGACGGCAAGGCGAGCCAGCCGAATTTCCTGAGCGAGTTCGGGCGGGCGTTCAAAACCAATCGCAACCAGTTGAGCGAAGAGTTACGCGCGCGTTTCCCGCGGCTGTTCACTCAGTCTGACAATCCCGTGTCGGGCGTGCCGGTCGAGACGCTCAAGATGGCGACGGCCCAAGTTGTGGTCAACGTCAGTGTCACCAATGCCAAGGGCAAGTTCGTCACGGGCCTGGACAAGCAGGCGTTCACGCTGACCGAAGATCAGCACGCACAGGAAATGGTCGAATTCCTGGGCGAAGACGCGCCGCTGGCCGTGGCCGTGTTGGTTGATACTTCGGGCAGCGCCATCGAGGCCGATTTGCAAAAGGCGCGCAACGCCGTGCTTGATCTGGCGAACCGCTTGCGCCCCAACGATGTGCTGGCCGTTTACACGTTTGGCGAAGGCGGCGTGCAGATGGTGCGCGATTATTCGCAGGGCGTGAAAGACTTGAAGCCGTTGCTGAAAAAGCTGCAAGGGCACGGCAACACGCCGTTGTATGACGCCGTGCTGGATGCGACCGAGGATTTGCGCAAACGGCCTGAACGGCGGCGCGCGCTGGTGTTGATTTCGGACGGCGCCGATAGCGAGAGCCAGGCGACCTTGCGCGAGACCGAAAAGCAGACCTTTCTGGCGGGCGTTTCGATTTACGCGATTGACCTGATCAACACGCAAAAGAGCGCCAAACGCTCGCCCGAACGCCAGGCTGCCGCGCAGGTCTTGCGCCAATTGACCGAAGTCACCGGGGGCCGTTACATCACCACCGAGGGCGGCTTTTTCCTGCTGACCAGCCGCGCGAAACTCAAACGCATCTTCACCGGGTTGATTGATGAATGGCACAGCCAGTACACGATCACTTACGAACCGGACAACATCCGCCAGCAGGGCCGTTGGCGCACCTTGCGTGTGCAGATGGAACAGGCCGATCTGACGGCGCGCACGCGGATGGGCTATCGTGAAGCGGCGCAATAACGATTGAACCTGGGTACGCACCGCTTCCAGCGTGCAGGCTTGGCAAGCTACTTTTTCAAGCCAGCGGCTCTGACTGGACGGCTTGCACGCTGGAAGCGGTGCGTACCCAGGTGGCATGTGCTTTCCAAAAACCAATGAGCATTGAACTGAACTACTTTCTGCAACGCGATGAGTACTACACGGCGCTGGAATTCTTCCGCCACCAGCGCTCGAATGCCTCGGCCGACAAGCTGGTCGGCGGGTTGCTGATTCTGTTGGGCGCGGCGCTGTGGCTGGTGACGGGGAACGGCGCGCTTTTCATCATCTTCCTGGCCGTCGGGTTGGCTGTGGCAATTTTGTCGGCCCCGTTGCGGCGCATGTTGTTCAACCAGAAATGGGCGCGCGAACCGCTGTTCAGCACCGAACACACGGTCGCGGCGGACGAACAAGGCGTCTTCTTTCGCATGGGCAAGATCGAATCGAATTTGCCCTGGATGTATTACGAGGGTTTTCTGGAAAGCGCGGACGGCTTCTTGCTGATTTATGGCGACTCGTTCAACTTTTTGCCGAAGCGCGTGTTTGCGGGAGAAGCGGCGTTGAAACAGTTTCGCGAGTTGATGGCGAAGCAACTAAAACGCTAGGCCAGCTTCATATTTACGCCTACATCTTTACTCCTACATCCGGCCTCCCGGCACCCGACACTAGACGACTAACCTTCACCGTCACATAATATCGCTCGCCTATACTGAAGATAGGATTACAGTGCCTAATCAACTAAATCAGCCCTCCTTTCCTATCTAACTTTCTGCAAAATGGTCAGCACGGACGATGCCCGGCTTTGAAAAATTATGTATTCATACTCCCGCGTCACCGAGGACGGCTGACGCAGTTAGTTTTGGGGGGGAGTAACGGCTCGGTTGGCAAAGGCGGCCAACAGCATCCCGGTCAAATTTGCAAGCCGGGTCGTTACCAAGCAACGAACTCAAAACATTCTCAAAAGTTTTCCCACGAAGAAGCTGCCAAGCAAACGCGACTCTTACGTTGGGGAGCATGTGATCTGGTTTTGGAGGGTGAAATGGAAAGCTTGCAGAAGCAGGAGATCATCAGGACTCCCGAAGCGAAAGGGATGCGCGCACAAATTTCCGACAAGCCGTCTGTCATCACGGCCAAAGAGTTGCCGGTGCGGCTTGAGTTTCAACTCAACGCACGCCGCACGGCTGTGGTCGGACACTACGAATCAGAACCAGAGTATCGCCAGGCAAAACAGGGCGCGTTAACGCGGCCGCCCGCCACGCGCCGCACGCGCAATCAGCAAGCTGACGCACAGCCCGCCGATCCGGCGTTGATTTTGCAAAGCCTGCGCTTGCCCACCGATTCTGCCGGGACAGAAGACGCGGGCTGGGCGCCGCCCGACGGCTGTATGGCAGTCGGCCCCGCGCATTTGCTGATCGCGGTCAATGCGGCTTGCGCGGTGTATGACAAGTCGGGGCGGCAGTTGCTGTTCGCCGATTTACGCGACTGGTTCGCGCCGGTGATTCAAGAAGCCGAGATTTTCAATCCCAAGGTTGTTTTCGATCAGCAGCGCAGTTGCTGGCTGTTGGCCGCCTGCGCTAGCAACGCCGAGCATACGCAAGCGCGCTTTTTACTGGCCGTCTCGCACACCAGCGATCCGCAGGATAAATGGTGGGTGTGGTCGCTCGACGCCAGCGTTGATGGATCGTTGAAAACATGCAATTGGGCCGATGGCTTGGGGTTGGCAGTGGACAATACCGCCGTCTACCTGAGCGCGAATATGTTCGACCAGCAGGGCCGCTTTGTTTACGCCAAGCTGCGCACCCTGTTCAAACGCGAGGTTTACACCGGCAGTTCATTGCACGCCTGGGATCATTGGGATTTGCGCAACCCGAACGGCACGCCCGCGTTCGGCGTGACGCCCGCGCTCAACCTGGGCGGCACGGACGTGCAACATTTCCTGAATGCGCTGCCCGACGGCAAAGGCCTCGTGCACTGGAGCATCCAGCAAGCCGCGCCACGTTCGCCGCAATTGAGCCGCCGCCATTTGGCGACACTCGAATACCGGCTGGCCCCGAACGGCAAGCTCTTCAACTCCGACACCGAAGTCGAAACGGGCGACACGCGTTTGGGCAATGTTGTTTTCAGGAATGGCTCGCTCTGGACGGCGCACACCGTCGCCGCCAATTGGGGCGGCACGACGAACGTCGCGGCGATCCAATGGTTTCAAATCAATCCGATCACCGGTTCCGTCACGCAACAAGGCGTATACGGCACACCGCACGCGCATTATTTCTGCCCGTCGGTGATGGTAGACCGGCACAACCGGATGATGCTGGTTTTCAATCGCACGGGGGAAACCGAATTCCCCGCGATCCGTTTCACCGGTCGCCGCGCGAGCGACCGTCCGAACACGCTGCAGGCAAGCGCTCTGCTCAAACAAAGCCCCGTGCCCGGCGGCAAAGTGTGGAGCGCTTGCAGCGGCGCGTCGCTTGATCCGAACGGCTCCGATTTCTGGATCATCGGGCAATACTCGATCGGTCGCAACGAATGGGCGACCTGGATCGGCGAAACGGCTTACGCCCCGCGCGCCACGGATTACAATACTCCTTCCGTCAGAAGCAGAAGCAGGGGTAGACGCGCTGTCTACGCCTGAGGCTGCGAATTGTGGGTCTAACTTGAAGCGGGTTCGCAACCCCGTCGCCGGACGATTGGCACCCTATCCGGTTACGTGGCGGCGGCCCGCTGATTTTTTTGCTGGGAAAGTTGCAGCTTTCGCTCACATCTTCATACGCAACGCCACCAACACAAACGCCGCCATCAATCCGCCCAGCATCCAGTAAAACGCCAGCTCGAGTTCGCGCTGTTTCTCTTTGGCCAGTTCGCCAAGCTTTTGGCGAATGTCGGCGGGCGCGTGGCGGTAGAGGCGCAGTTCTTCAGTCTTCGCCACCTTCAGGCATTGGTACAGCCCCGCCATCCAGCACAGCAGCGGCGCGAGGAACATCGCTTTCATCCAGAGCTCCGCCGTTTCCGGGACGAATTTCGCAAAGCCGAGCATGAATGACTCCTCTGCCTCTCCGTACCCGAAAACAAAGGTGGAAGAGTAACAGGGTAAAACAGACAAGGGCTACGTCCTCACAAGGCGGAAACCGCGGTCGCCGTCGCGATCGCCGGCCGAATTGCGGTTGCGATCGCCGGGCGTGCCGTAGTCGCGATACGCCGACCGCCAATCGACGTTGGCGACGATGTTGTATACAGAGCACGGGCACAACTTGAGCTTTTCCGAAAAGGGAAGAGAGATAACGGAACAAACGGAAATAACTGAAAAAACGGAATCAAAATCGGCTTTC